>JBDHXA010000023.1:0-37680 GCA_039810485.1 Chlorobiota bacterium
AAGAGTTTGCTGTCCATGCGGATGTGCTGACCATTAACCTCGAACTCCTTGATTTGCTTGCGGGTAACTGATTTGAATCCGGATAATTTGGGGCTCCGGTTGAATTGTCAAAGAGAGCTACAAAGAGTTCTTCATCAATGGCATTGAGCAGATGCTCACGGAAGATATTATGCCAATGTTTAGGGTTGTCATAGATTTTGCACTCGTTTTCTCGAAGCATTGAATGAACATTAGTAAAAATGTTCATTTGTGGATGAGAGTTTGATTTTCTGAACATAATAAATGCACGCTAAGTAGTTGTAATACATGGCAAATGTAATAAAAATAAGCGAAATGTGCAACTATATTTATCAACAAGTATTACCATATTTTTCTGTTAGTTTGAAAACAAATGCGATATTGAAATTTTACGGCTGAATATCTATGTTTTTTTACCCGACTTTTCGGAGTGGGCTCAACAATTATATCTTGAAATGAACATTCCAATCAGTAAAATATATGCGATGCGGATGTTGGTGGAACTGACTTTCCCAATATTTTTCTGTGATTTATAAATTCAGCAACATCAAAGAGAATACTGGTCTAAGCAACAGATTCTGCACGGCTTGCACGAGCAACAATCATTTCGGCAATCGCGCATAGCAGAGCAGCGATAATGCAAGCTTTCCAAAGCTCCGAACCAATGCGCGCTCGTGCGGCGCCTTCTGCTACTGCCTTTGTGTCGGTGATTATCTCTACTGGCGTTTGCGGAGAAACAAAACCGTGAATGTGAGAGAGCAGATCATCTTGAGATGCATAAATAAGATTTCCCTCATTATCTGTAGTATTTGCCGTTGCAACTGCTACCGGCTTTCCCTCAATGCTGTAAATTCGATAAACGCCCGGTTGGCTTACAGTTCCAAGCGATATTGAGCTTCCGCTTGGCAAATCAACAGCAGGGCGCAATGATTCTGTGCCGGAAGGATCTATTACTTTAAAATTGCCGCCTCCCGAATATCGTTTTGGCAGTGTTATTGACGGCTGATCGCCAACAATGAACTGTTTGCCGAAAGATTCGCGAACGGAAGCATAGGATAGCGACCTCACAACTATTGCTGGAAACATGCCGGTTAAAGGGAAGTTGCCCCACGAAGCTATTGGAGCAACGGCACAAGCAAGCAAGCGTCCTTCGCCTATTCGCTGTTCAGCAAGAAATGCTCCACCTCCAGTCATTGATATAAGCACCTGACCACCATTCAAAGGCAATGCTTTGATAATTTTAGGAGATTCAGCAAGTCGGTTTGCATCGGTCGTTCCTTTGAAAACACCTTCAAACAAAGGATGCTTTTTATCAATGGAAGTGATTTGTGCGGGTTGATTTTGATCATAATTTTGCAAACCCGCCGTAGAAAAGCCAAACGCAGAATAAATCGTAGCATTATGTTCATTGGCAAAAATAAGAGAGCCACCACCGCCGCTAATGTAGGCATGTATTCTTACCGCATCAGAAACTGTTATATCACAAGCAGTTATAATTGCATCGTAATTTTGCAGCGCTGTTCCGCCAAGAACTTCAGCCGGAAATTTTTCTATATTTGCCACCTCCGCATTAGCCGAAAATAACAGAGAAAGGAATTTGATTTGCTCAGAATTGCCAAAAAGAGCAACTCGCGGTTTATCTGCTATGATAAAGCCAAAATAACGCTTATTATCTGCCTCTAAGGCGTCTGGTTCGAGTTCTATTGCCGCTTGGATTATTCCAGATTTATGAGGGGTTGCTACAATGTTGACAGAGCGAACTGAGCCAGCTGGAATATCGGCGCTGCGCTGTGCAACGCGCTGTCCGTCGAACGTTAAGCCAATAGACACGCCCTTGGCTTCATTTTTTCCGGAATTTCGAATTAACGCTTCTGCCTCAACAGGTTTATCAAGAGAAAATATTCGGTTGGCAACATTTATAGAGTCAATGGTAAGATTTGCGTCTGCAATATCGGAAGTATGTATCGGCACCACAAAAACCGCTGTCTTTTCATCGAACATTCGCAAGGAATCATGTTGTTTTCGCACAAAAATATTTTGTTGAGCATCGGTGATTATATATATTTCTTTGTTGAGGTTAACAGATGATTGAAGTATTTTTTGAGCTTTACGCAAACCATCCTCGAGCGAAACAGGAGCGTATCCTGCTTTCATTCCGTTAATTTCTTCGCGCAATAATGAGAAATTGCGAGACAGAGAATATGAGCGCTCGCTTTGCACATCGCTTAAAGTGAGAAGCGCGGCTTCATCACCGTCTTTAAGCACTGAAATTACTGACAATGCTGCTGCTCTGGCTTGATTTAAACGGTTTCCTCCAGCATCGGAAACTTCCATGCTGAACGAATTGTCTGCAACGATTACAATGCTTGATTTGATGTGAGCGCCCAATGCTGGAAGCGAAGTTTTGACAACTGGCCGCGAAAAGGCAAGCACGGCGAATATGATAATCAACATCCTTAAAATGAGAAGGATAATTTGCTTAAGTTTTAGACGGCGAATCTTTGTTTTCTGCAATTCTTTTAAAAATTGCAACGTGCTAAAATCTACCGAACGAAGCTTCCGCAAATTCAAAAGATGCAGTAAAAGTGGTATAGAAGCAGTCGCAAGACCCAATAAAACTAAAGGATTGAGAAAAGTCATAATTGATTGTTAATCTTTCAAAGCAGAATTAATCATAGGTAAAAGCTTGGCAATATTTTACGTGGCGGTTTCTTTTGCTTAATGTTCTATTTGAAAAAAGTAGAATGAATAATAGGGAGGCAATACTCAGACCTCACATTAACACCCATAGAAATCACATATTATTCGCTTTCATATTTCTTGCAGCCGCATAAAGTATCACGGCGCTGGCAGATGCCACATTGAGCGAGCGAATGTCCGAAGCAATTGGTATTGCAGTTAATTCATCACAGATTTTTAAAATATCTGGCGGTAAACCCTTGCTTTCGCTTCCAAATAAAATAAGAGCATTCTTCTTCCATAAAATTGCTTCTGGCGATTTTGCACCTTCGGTAACTTCCGAACCAATAATAATTGGCTTTTGTTTTGATTGAAGAGATGATACAGCATAAGGAAATGATTCCACGCGACATAATACTCGCAAAAAAAATGTCGCGCCCATTGCAACGCGAATTGCACGACGAAGATATGGGCTGCATGATGCAGCATCAACTATCAAGGAATGGAAGCCCAATCCAACGCAATTTCGAATAATTGAACCCACATTATCAGGATTTATTACGCCGCAAAGACCAACTGCTGGAAATTCAATCTCAGAAAACGAGCTATATGACGGCCGAACACCAACAGCCATAACGCCATAATGATGACGAAAGCCGGTTATACTTTCCATGATTTCCGGCGTTGCAGTCATCAACGATTCTGATGCAAAATTACGCTTTGCAATTATGTCGGCGTATGCATCATAAAATTTCAAAACTGCAAAAATTGATTTAATTTGGATAGAGCTGTTTAACAACGCTTCCACAACTTTTGCGCTGTCTGCTACAAACGTGCCATTGCTTTCATGTTCGCATGGATTGCGCAACGACATAACTCGATAGGCAGCTATCCGCTCGTCGTCGCTGTCGGAAATATGTGTCAGAGAGAGCATTTAAATTTTTATCGCAAGATTATTACCGTCGCACGAAAAATCCAATCTCTCGCTGATGCCATCCATATATTTGGTAAAGCGAGTTTATATTTTGGATGAACTCTTTTTTAGTAAAATCACTTTAATCGAGTGCCGCTGGCTTTTACATATCGAAAACGATAATATCCAAGCTCGGTTTTTGTGTTTGGCTGCTCTGGCGCATCTTTGTAAATGCTTAGAAACTGCACTTTGTAGTAAGCATTGCTCCGAGAGCGAAGAATAATTGTTTTATTCGGTTTAAAAGAGCAGGCGTGATTTGGCGGACCTGAATAAGTGAATATCGTTTCAGGAAATTGAAGCGTTTTAATGATTCTTTCAGCAGAAGCTGTGTCGTCAGTGCGAAACAGTGATTCGTGCGGCAGCATGCTCATATCGTCGAATGTAGTGTCTACAATCATTGCTTTAGTTTTTCCGGCTGTATTCACCGTTCCTGAATTGAAAAAAATTGGGCCAGTATTTAAAAAGACATTAACAAAATTTCCTATTCCTTTCGGTGTTGTGTCATACGGAATATATCGAAATTTTACATCCCAAATATCTGTGTTGCTTTGTGTTGCAGGTATCACCGAGTCGAGATCTAACGAATAATACAGCCAGCCGTCGTCTGCTTTGGGCAACATATTTGCTTTTAGAACATGGGTAAGATCAGTAGGAGGCGCAGTTGCATTTTCTTCCTTGCATGATGCAAATAATAATAAGACGCTTGCAGCCAAAAGAAGGTAATATTTCATGTATTCCACACTCTAATTTTGAGAATAATTTTTATGATTTGGGCATATAAACTACATTCGCTCTGCTATTACGACGAATAGAAAGAAAAACAATTTGCAGGAAACGTTCTGACTGTTATTTTTGCTTTGAAATTAACCTTTATCTATCAATAATTTATTGAGCACTCACATGAAAAATTCGCGTTTCTTTTTGCTCGCAGTTTTAATTCCTCTTCTTATCATGTCATTTGAATGTGGAAGCAACCAAAAAAATGACGCCAACAAAGCTGACTCAACTGCTAAACCAACTCCACCTACTGTCTCAATAAATGAAACTGTTCCGGTTTTTAATATTAAACCTGATACGAACATACTTATAGCAAATGACTCAACACATATAATAACTCTCAAGGACACTGCTGCTCCAAGATTGCAATCTGATATCATTAATTGGCACATTTCTACGCCTGATTCAACCAGGCCATGGCTTTCGACTATATCAATTAATTTAAAAAATTCTCTATTTTATCTTTCGCGAAACGTAAATAACTCAATAGAGTTGAAATTGCAGTCAGACACTTCTTCCTATTGGGTATTACATTGGAAATCTCCTATTACAGACAATAGCGCTTCTTGCTGGATATCAACATCTTATAATCCTTCCGTCTATCTTAATTATGCAATTAATCCAAAAACTGGCGCTGTAACATTTGCTCTTAATCAAAACCCCCCAAAAACATGGCCTATATACAATAACGGCTTTAACGGAATAAGTATTAAATAAATTGTACGCCAAATATTGCAATAGCAACAAAGTTCGCAGCAGAAAAAATGCAGAATAATAGAATCAGCAAAAAAAAACTTATTAGAAAAGTCAGAGAACTACTTTCGCAGAGCAGTTTATTGCGCATAACCAATCCCCAAAAAGGTTATGAGCAGGTAACGAATGCGCTTTTATTAATACAAACACAAAAACAATCTGAAGAATTATTACAGATAGAAGGCGAACTACACCTATTAGGAATGCGCTTGTTATTAAGAATAGGTATAAGTTTACTTTTAGCGAATAATCAATATAGTGAACATTTAGAAAAACTCGCCAATATTGTGCAAACAATTAATAGCCCGCAATTATTGATTCTTTATAATTTTTATGCTGCTTCTAAATTGTTTAACGAGTCCAAGTATTTCCTTGCTTATGATATTCTTCAAGATACGGTGCCGCTTATAACAGGTGAAGATACAGAATTAAAAGGTAATATCTACCATCTTATGGGCGTATGCCGCCTAAACACTTCTGATTATCCCATTGCATTGGAACATTTGCTATTAGCAGAAAATATCATTGCTTCACTTCAATATTACGATCAATCTAAGCTTGCAGGAATTTATCTTGACATAGCAGGAGTTCATCTCTACACCAATGAATTGGAAAATGCCATGTCAATGCTTAAGCGCGGACTTTCTATCGCAGAGCAATGCGGCGACACATACTTGGTCGGAACGGCTATTTCAAACATGGGGTTGGTGTACTCTGAAATGCATCTTCCGAAAGAAGCTATTGAATATTTCCTACGATCCATATACTTTTTTGAAGAATTGCATAATATTTTAAGAGTAGGAAAAACATATATTAATATAGGAGCCCAATGGTTAAAATTGCAGGATTATAAACAAGCAGAGAGTTATTATCTTAAAGGTGATGCAATTATTCGTGAAAACGGATCGGATGATCTTATCGCAGCAATCAGTGTTCATCTTGCTCAACTTTACGCTAACAGCAATGCTTCGTGCTACAACCCGGATAAAGCTGTTGAATATTTTAAAACGGCAGCAAAGCTTGCCGACTCGATGAATTTAACGCATCTTCTAAGCCATATTCACGAACAATGGTCTGACTTTTTAGAAAATATAGGAGAATTCCGAGATTCTCTTGCTCATTTCAAATTAAAAACAGGAATTGACAACACAATTTTTTCGCAAGATAATGCTCGTAAAATAGCAGAGTTGGAAGCTAAACATATATTAGATATACAAAAAACTGAACTTGAAATAACAGGAAAATTACTTGAAAAATTTCTGCCATCTGATTTTATTCATCGTCTGAAAGCAAAAGAAGAAAACATAGCCGACCGCTACGATTCAGTAGCCGTTCTTTTTGCTGATATTGTGGGATTTACAAAAATATCTCTGCAAATTCCTGCGGCTACTGTCATGGAGCTAATCAATTTTATTTTTGGACGTTTTGACGAAATTATGGAGCGACACGGATGCGAGCGTATAAAAACAATCGGCGACGGCTATATGGCAATATGCGGCGCTCCAAAAATACAAGTCGATCATGCAGAGCGCCTCGCAAGGGCGGCCATCGAGATTCTTGATGACATCATGCTGCCCGAACCGTTGCGATATTTGCTGCCACCGGGTCTTTCTTTTGGTCTGCGTGTAGGTTTGCATATCGGCCCTCTTGTCTGCGGTGTGGTGGGATCAGGAAAATATCAATTTGATGTATATGGCGATACTGTCAACACTGCTTCGAGAATGGAATCTCACGGAGTTGAAGACAAAGTGCAAATTACCGAAGAATATAAACAGCATCTGCACTCGCGCAACTGTCAAGAATTTACTTTTATTCCCCGCGGTGAAATTGACGTAAAAGGAAAAGGCATTATGTCCGTTTACTTACTTGAAAAAGCGATAAAGTCGTAAGAAAAATAATTTCACTTTTCACATTCAACACCGTTCGCTTTTCTATTTCATCAGTAAAAAGTTTCTACCATGTCCTATTATCTCGGTGTAGTCGGAGTAACATTCTTATTACTCATCGGTTGCTCAGCCGCACAAAACCTTGATCACCAATCATCTACTGCGCTTCAGCAGAACGACAGCGCAACAAGTGTTGCTACAATGCAGTTTGTGCCTAATGCTTCGCTCATCACCGCAATGAAAGAACGCAATAGTGCTCTTTCAATGCTCGATATATCTGCGTCAGTCAATGCAACGCTCGACGGCAACGCAGCTCCTCCTGCCAATTGCACCTTGACAATCTGCCGTAATGATTCCTTAGGTATGGTTTTTCGCGCCTTTGGAATGCCGGTAGGGAAATTATACGCTCGTAATGACTATTTCTTATTTTTTGATGCTTTTAATAATCGCGCATTGGATGGAGCACCAACAGCAGCTAATATTGGCAGAGCCATCAACGTTCCTTTGTCGTATCAAGATTTCACTCATTTGCTTCGAGGTGAAGCCCCCGGCGATATAGCTCTTTTTATGCCTGTTTCCGCCGAATCAAAAAATACAATTCAACCCACGTCTACTTCTACATTATTTCAACGAAAAACAGCAGAAAACGGCATCGAATACGCCTTGTTCTCGCCTGATAGAAAAGCTTTGGTGCAGTATCAGCGAAAAGCGGCTGACGGCGCTGTTCAACTAAATGTGCGTTATGAAGATTTTGTTGAAACTAATGGAGTTCAAATCGCAAAAAAAGTAGCCATTTCCGTTCCGTCGCAGAACTCAAACGTTACTTTTATTGCATCTGAAATTACTGTCAATTCTTCTGCAAACAAGCAGCTGATTTTTGCAATTCCTTCATCAGTACCAAAATCTCGTTTAGAATAATCAACATCGTATTTCATCAACCAAAACCATATTACTTTCTTGGATGAAATGTACGATGCACTTCGCGAATATACTCACGGTCTATATGAGTGTAAATCTGTGTGGTTGTAATGTCTGCATGACCCAGCATTTCCTGCACAGCGCGCAAATCTGCGCCGCCTTCCAGCAAATGCGTTGCGAATGAATGTCGGAAAGTATGCGGGTGAATATGCTGCTCAAGACCTGCTTTCATTGCCGCCGATGAAACAATATTCCAAACAGCCATGCGCGACAAACCGCGACCGCGCTGATTCAAAAAAATTTTATCATCAGTTTCAATTTTAACTTTCATAAACAAAGGTCTTGCTTCGCGGCTATAACGCTTCAGCCATTCTAATGCCGAATGTCCAATCGGCACAATACGTTCTTTAGATCCTTTGCCAAACACACGAATAATCTCGGCTTCTGTCAGCACATCGCGACACCGCAAATTGCACAGCTCTGAAACGCGCAATCCACAAGCATATAGCATCTCTAGTATTGAGCGATCGCGAATGCCGGCCGGAATTGTTGTGTCGGGCTGTTCGAGCAAACGATCCATTTCTGCAATAGAAATTGTATCTGGTAAATGACGCTTCATTCGAGGTAGCTCAACAATTTCTGCCGGATTTTCTATGCCTTGTTCTGCTTGTAAAAACGCAAAATATGTTCGTAAAGCGCTAAGTGCTCGAGCACGGCTTGCAACGCTGATTCCACATTCAACAAGAAAAGATAAAAAATCGGTAATATCCGATGTAATTGCTTCTGTTTGAGAGGCTTTTCCACGTCCGGCCAGAAACTCTGCAAAACGTCTGGTCTCCAGCTTATATGCAGATAAAGTATTATCGCTCAATCCTTTTTCTAAAGCAAGAAAACGAGCATAATTCTTCAAACTCCTCTCCATATTTGAAGGAAGCTCCTTTTTTTTCTGCGCAGTATTTTCTTGGGTGTTAATCATTAAAGCAAAATAAAACATTATGGATAATTATTAGCGACGCTTATTATAGATTATATAATTCTTTCCATTGCAGCGTTCCGCCTATCAGATTGATAGGCATAAACCCCTGTTCATAAAGAAAATAGCATGCCTGACCGCTTTTATATCCGTTGTTGCAATAAATGATAATTTCATGATTGCGATATGGTTCCAACTCGGCAAGACGCTCTGACAATTCATTAAAAGGGATAAACAACGTGTCGCCAGAAATATGAAATTCGCCCCTTTCTTCATCATCTCTCACATCTAAAATCACGATTTCATCATGATTGTCCATTCGTTGTTTCAAGGACTCGGCGGATATTTTAATCATTGGAGGATACATAGTTCTTCGCATGTCAAAAGTGGAAACAACGCTCAGCACAAATATAGAAAATTCATTGCCAATACACCTAAACACACCTATTATTTCAGCTTGATAACATACAACAATGCAGAAGTAATTCAGAATAACTTTATCTGCAATGTTATTTTATCACTTGAAATCGTTGTTCATTCACGTCAGTTAAAACGTATGCATTGATACAATGGTATAGTTGCCTGCATTACTTATTTTGTAAAAATAATTCCTTAATTTTACATTTGATTATCATAAATATTGATGCAGATGCTTCTTGAAACCAACCGATATTACCAATCCTGAGTATTTCCACAAAGTTGTGGATTGCCAATTGGCTTGTCCTTCACATACTCCCGTACCAGAATATATTCGATTAATTGCTGCCGAACGTTATACCGAGGCATATATGGTTAATTGGGAATCGAATGTATTTCCGGGCGTTCTCGGACGCACATGCGATCGCCCCTGCGAGCCAGCGTGCCGACGCGGGAGAGTAGAAAATGAGCCGGTGGCAATATGCCGTTTGAAACGTGTAGCAGCCGATTACAAAGACGAAATAGAAGAATTAATTCCGCAAGCTCCTTTCCAGTCCAACGGCAAAAAAATTGCCTTAATTGGTGCGGGACCTGCTTCTCTAACAGTTGCCAGAGATCTTGCTCCTCTTGGGTACGAATTGCATCTTTTCGATGAGCATGAGCTAGGCGGCGGAATGATGCGCACTCAAATTCCATCATTTCGTTTGCCCGAGACAGTTCTCAACGAAGAAGTAAACTACATTTTAAATATGGGAATTCATGCGCATTTCAAGCAGTATGTTTCCAGCATGAAAGAAGTGTTAGACAAAGATTACGATGCTGTATTTGTTGGCAGCGGCGCTCCTCGCGGCAAAGATCTTGATTTGCGCGGTCGTAAAGAAGCTGCTAAAAATATCCATATCGGCATAGAATGGCTTGCAAGCGTTGCCTTTGAGCACACTCGAACAATTGGAAAAAGGGTTTTGGTGTTAGGCGGCGGAAATACTGCAATGGATTGTTGCAGAACAGCGCGAAGATTAGGCGGAGAAGACGTAAAAGTGGCAGTGCGAAGCCCCTTCAAAGAAATGAAGGCGTCGCCTTGGGAAATAGAAGATGCATTGCATGAGGACATACCGATTCTTGACAATCATGTGCCGTTAGAGTTTGTCGTCGAAAACGGCAAATTGAAAGGCATGACCTTCCAAAAAGTGAAGGCAATCTACGAAGACGGGCGCCGAAAACTTGTGCCGACAGGCGAACAGGACGTATTTTTTGAAGCTGACGATGTGCTGGTTGCCATTGGTCAAGAAAATGCTTTTCCTTGGATAGAGCGCAATCTCGGCATTGAATTTAACAAATGGGAAAATCCGACGTTAAACGACTTTACTTTCCAATCTACATTGCCAAAT
Source organism: Chlorobiota bacterium (assembly GCA_039810485.1). Taxonomy (GTDB): domain Bacteria; phylum Bacteroidota; class Ignavibacteria; order Kapaibacteriales; family UBA961; genus JADZAA01. The sequence continues at coordinate 10,783 of JBDHXA010000023.1, forward strand.
GTATTTTTTGCCGGCGACGCTGCTTTTGGCCCTAAAAATATTATTACATCGGTTGCTCAAGGGCATCAAGCGGCTATTTCGATTGATTTATTTTGCAGCGATAAAGTATTAACAGATCGTCCTCATCCGCATACGAATCTTCTCAGTCAAAAAATGGGAATTCACGAGTGGATTTACGATAATGATGTTACAAACGATCTGCGCTTCAAAGTTCCGCATGCAGACAAAAAATCCTCGCTCAAAGACAGAAAATTAGAAGTTGAATTAGGGTTTGATCTTCAAACAGCATTCAAAGAAGCTCAGCGTTGCCTTAACTGCGACATACAAACAGTTTTCTTTGCGGATAAGTGCATAGAATGTGACGCCTGCATGGATATTTGTCCGACATCTTGCATCAACTTTACCGCCAACGGCGAAGAAGAAGACTTGCGCGGACGATTGCTTGCGCCTGCGCTCAATACCGAACAAGATTTGTACGTATCAACAAGTTTAAAAACGGGCAAAGTAATGGTGAAAGATGAGAATGTCTGTTTGCATTGCGGTCTGTGCGCAGAGCGATGCCCAACTTCAGCTTGGGACATGCAAAAGCATATTTATCAGATTGTAAGAGCCGGTCGTCAGTGCAGAATAATTGCATAAGATTGTCTTTTTTACTCAACAGTTTCTATACATATTTTTCGGTAATGCAGAGAAAGGTTAACCGGTCGCAACATCAATGAACAAGAACATAAGGGTTAATGATTTTGTCGTGCGTTTTGCAAACGTCAATGGCACAGGTTCGGCAAGCGCCAATACAATGTTTGCAAAATCAATTTTTCGCATGGGAGTTCCAATTTCGCCAAAAAATTTATTTCCTTCGAATATTCAGGGACTTCCTACATGGTATGATGTAAGAGTAAGCGAACAAGGATATTTAGGGCGACGCAATAGTGTAGATTTTATGATATGCCTGAATCCCCAAAGTTTGACGCAAGATATTAATTCTGTAGCACCGGGCGGGTATTTCATGTATGACAATGCAAAACTGTTGCAAAAAAAGCATGTTCGACCGGATATTAACTATATCGGCATTCCGATGACGCAAATTTGCCAGCGAGAATACTCCGATCCGCGTCAACGCCTATTGTTCAAGAATATGATTTATATTGGCGCGGCAGCAAAATTACTCAACATTGACTTGGAAGTAATGAAATCTGTTATTTCCGATGAATTCACAAAAAAGCCAAAACTTGTCGAGCCAAATATCAAAGCAATGATGTTTGGAGCCGATTATGCAGCCGAATATTATCCCGGCGAAATCACGCTTCGCATTGAACATCGCGACTTAGTAGGCGACAAAATTGTCATAGACGGCAATACAACTTGTGGGCTTGGAGCGGTGTATGCAGGCGCAACTATTGCAGCATGGTATCCAATTACGCCATCAACATCGCTCGTCAGCGCTTTCGATAAATTTGCAAGCAAGCAACGCGTCGACAAGGAAACTGGCAAAAAAAATGTCGCTGTTGTGCAGGCAGAAGACGAATTGTCCGCAATTGGGATGGTTCTCGGGGCTAATTGGAATGGCGCGCGCGCCTTTACTGCAACAAGCGGACCGGGCATTTCGCTAATGAATGAGTTTTTAGGCCTGGCATATTTTGCTGAAATTCCTGCTGTAGTGGTTGACGTGCAGAGAACCGGTCCCTCAACCGGAATGCCTACCCGCACTCAGCAGTCCGACCTGTTAATTTGCGCTTATGCATCGCATGGCGACACAAAACATCCGTTGTTGTTTCCTTGCGACCCAAAAGAATGTTTTGATATGATGGCTGATGCCTTTGATTTTGCCGAGCAATTACAAACGCCGGTAATCATTATGTCCGATTTGGATTTAGGAATGAATCAGCATTTGTCGGAGCCATTATATTGGGATAAAAACAGAAAGTATAAGCGCGGAAAAGTGCTAACTGCCGAAGAGCTTGAAAATTCAAAACAATTCGGCCGTTATCTTGATATTGACAATGACGGAATTCCATATCGCACAATTCCGGGAGCGCATCCAACCAAAGGTTCGTATTTTACTCGCGGCTCGTCGCGCGATGAGTATGCTCGCTATACCGAAGACAGCCCTGCCTATGTGCGAAATATGCAGCGATTGGAAAAAAAGTGGGAAACTGCAAAAGGAATGCTCTACAAGCCGGAATTCTATCAGGCAATTAACGTGTCTGATATTGGCGCCGTTTTTTACGGCACTACAACCCATTCAGCCTTGGAAGCACTGGATATGCTCAAAGCACAAGGCATTGCCATTGATATCATGCGTTTGCGCACATTCCCATTCCATGAATCAGCAGCTAATTTTATCGAGAAGCACGATGCAGTGTTTGTCATTGAGCAAAATAGAGATGCCCAATGCCGCACTTTGCTTATCAATGAATTGGAGATTTCTCCAAAAAAATTAATTCCCATATTGAATTATGATGGAATGCCTATAACAGCCGACTTTATTTATGATGAAATTCAAAGAAAACTTTCATCGCTTCATAACAACACCGTTCACTACGCCAGACAATAACAATGAGCTATTTTAAACCAAAATTCAGACATCCTGAACTGACTAAAAATGAGGTTGGCTATGCAAAATCTGACTATGAAGGCGTAGTCTCAACACTATGCGCTGGATGCGGTCATGATTCCATTAGCAGCGCAATTGTTCAGGCATGTTACCAAATGAATATATTGCCGCACCAGGTTGCAAAACTCTCCGGTATTGGCTGCTCATCAAAATCGCCGGCTTATTTTCTTAGCAATTCTCACGGATTCAACTCCGTGCATGGCAGAATGCCGTCAATTGCAACTGGCGCAAATCTTGCGAATAAAGATCTGCTTTATCTGGGCGTTTCAGGCGACGGAGATACTGCTTCCATCGGACTTGGTCAGTTTGTCCATGCTATTCGCCGCGGATTGAACATGACTTATATTGTTATGAACAACGGAACTTATGGACTGACGAAAGGACAGGACTCCGCAACTGCAGACGTCGGCTCGATCAGCAAAGCCGGCTCCGAAAATCATTTTGCGCCAATAGATCTTTGCGCCATGGCATTAGAGCTTGGTGCCTCGTTCGTAGCGCGCAGCTTTTCAGGCGACAAGCAGCAGCTTATACCGCTCATCAAAGCAGCAATGTCGCATCATGGCTTTGCCTTGCTCGACGTTATTTCGCCCTGCGTTACTTTCAATAACAATGCCGGCTCGACTAAAAGCTACGATTATGTTCGCGACCACGATGCAACTCTTTCCGATATCGGCTATATTGCTCCAACTTCAGAGATTACGACCGAATATGGCGAAGGCGACAATAAACTTATAGAATTGCACGACGGCTCGCATCTTAATCTGCATAAATTGTCTTCTGCTTGGGATCCTACAAATAAAGCATCGGCTTTTACAAAACTGCATGATGCCCGCGAGAAAGGTGAAATACTCACAGGATTAGTGTATATTGACACAAAAAGTCAGGATTTGCACGATATAATTCATACAAGCGACACATCGCTTAATAAATTAACTGAAAAAGATTTAACTCCCGACATTGACATTCTCGAGGCAATCAACGCCGCCCACAGATAATCTGTTTTGCAAGCGCTTTTGTATAGAATTGCTTTATAAAACGCCTTGCAGAAATGTAAGGCGTTTTTTATTTAGCTCAAGCGAATGCATGCAATAATCATCTTTTGCTTTTTTTTCTTTTTTTGGCATGTTGCGCCGCCTTTTTCATCTCGACGCTGTATTCGTGATGCTGCTTACTTTGGCAGTGTTGTGGATTCTGCAATCTGTAACCTTGCAGGTAGATTTTCTAAATCCTCTTGCGCGCTCCATTGGTGATTTTCATTTGTCTGATGTGGTGTTTGCCAAGCTTCGCACCACAGAGATAACCGACACTAATATCGTGCTAGTCAATATCGGCGAATTGAACCGTGCTGAAATAGCGCGGGAAATACGCAGAATATCAGCCGAATCGCCCAAAGTAATTGGCATAGACGCTTTTTTTATGCGCGAAAAATCCTCAGAATTAGACATTCCGCTTGCTGAAGCTTTAGTCGACGCGCCTCATATTGTACTATGCTCTAAACTACGCTACAATCAAGATTCTTCACGATTCGACTCTCTGCTGCAATCTCACCCAAAATTTTCTAGCAAAGCTTCAACCGGCTTTGCAAATCTCATCAACGAAGATGAAAACGACTATATAACAATTCGGAATTTCTCTCCTTCGGAAATTTTTGGCAGGCATCGTGAATTAGCCTTTGCAACTGCTATTGCTGCTCAAGTTGACTCAACGTCTGTTGCGCGACTTCTAGCAAGAGGTAATCCAACGGAGACAATAAACTTTCGTGGTGATTATGGACATTTTTATACTCTCGATGCAGAAACCGTTTTACAAGATACAACTTTAGATTTAAGCTTTATTCGTAATAAAATTGTTCTTTTTGGATATTTAGGGCGGTCATTGCAAAAGGTTGACTTGACTGATCGCTTTTTTACACCGCTTAACGAGCGCCCTGCCGGGCGCACATTGCCGGATATGTATGGCGTGGTTATTCATGCCAATATCATTTCCATGATTTTGCGCGGCGATTATATCAATAATTTGCCTGAATGGGCTGAAACATTTTTCAATGTAATTTTAGCGTATTGTTTTGGCGCCTTTTTTGGATGGCTATACGTGGAGCACGATCAATGGTTCGACACAATTTCTGTAGTTCTTCAATTAGCCATTTCACTTTTTCTGCTTTTTTGCCAGTATCTCTTATTCGATTATTATCGCTTCCGTTTAGGGCTTACGCTGTGTGTGGCAGTTGTAGCTTTAAGCGGTAATATTTTAGAGGTGTATCATGATGTTCTCAAAAGCATTGCGCGAAATATGCGTGATAAGCGCAAGAATAAAAAAGCATCACTCAATAATTCTTAAAATCGGCAGCATTGTTTTTATTGCTGCTTTATCGGCCGGCGTTCCGCTTGCCGCTTCGGCCGGCGGCGCACTTTTTAAAGTGTTGACAGTCAAGGGACAAATCCAAGTGAAGCAGGGCGAAAACAAATCTGTTTTGCGAGCAGGACAGTCATTGCAATCCGGTGATGAATTCGACATTTCTACAGGCGGATTTATAGGCCTCATAGGTATTAATGGCGGCTCAGTGGAATTAAAAAAGCCGGGGCATTACAAAGCTGCCGATTTAGCTAAGCAATACAGCGGCAAAAAGGAGGGAGCTGCATATAAATTTGCCTCTTACATAGCCGACCAAATGACACAGCAAGACGAAGAAGAAAGCAACAGTCAAAACTATCGCTCTAAAATGGAGTCAACAGGAGCCGTCGAGAGAGCCACAGGCGAGAACGTGAATATTCTCAGCAAAACCATAGAATTAGCAGGAGGAAACTCAGATAAATCGAAGCAATTATACAAAACTGGCCAAACAACCGATTTTGATCAGCCAGTTTTGGCGCTCATGCCGCGCACCGGAAAAATTATTGACGATAAAATTGATTGTTACTGGCAGGCCGAACAGCCAGAAACGATGTGGCAAATACGATTTCGAGACAGAAATCATCAGACACTGTATGAAAAAAAGACAGCTGGAAATCATGCCTCAATCAATCTTGCCTCGCTGCGGCTTGATTCGGACGATTGCTACTTTTGGAGTGTAATACCAGCCAAAGCCGACGAGAGCCGACGCTCGGAAGAATATGCGCTCTGCACTATGAGTGCTTCCGAACAACGCGCTATTGCCGATACGGTCAAACAGCTTTCTGCCGAACTTGGATCGCTTAAAACTGCCACAGCGCAATTAATTCTTGCTGCATTTTACGAACAAAATGAATTGTATACGCGCACAGACGCCTGCTTTCGCGAAGCCATGCGGCTCGCACCAGACGTCGAAGACATAAAAGCGGCTTTTCGTCGTTTCCGCGCAAATCAGGGTTTGCCAAGCGAGTAGAATACTTTCAATACACTTAAACCATATTCTGCAAGACAAACAAGCCGGCACATGCGGGCTTGTTTGTTGATATGAAAAGAATACCGCCAGAATTTTGTAACCATTCCTTCAAAAATTGATTATTTTACTTTAATTATAAATGAGCCCACTCCGAAAAGTCGGGTAATATTTCAAGTCAAAGAAAACATGGTGAAAAAGTACAGTTTTTACTCGTTTTCAAGTGAAAAACGGCAAAAAAACGACTTTTTTAGCTCTTGAAAGATAAGTTTTTTTGAAAAATAGCGAATCTTTAGTCTGCAATTTTTATAAAATACCTTTTCGGAGTGGGCTCATAAATTATATTTAAGGAAATATCTTATGAACTGCCTGCTGCCTGCTGCCTGCTGCTCGCTGCATAATAAATTCACACCTCCTTTTTTTCATCAAAGAAAGGTCGCCTCCAAAAAAAGAAAATATTAGAACAATTTTCTAAAAAATTATTAAATAACTTACATTTTTCTTTTTTTTAACATTGGGGATAATATGAAAACAATTTTTATATTTATCATAACAATTATTTGTGTTCTTGGCGATGATAATGTTTTCGCAATATGTCCGCCTGGATACTACTCTTTTTCTTTTAAATTTACATACGAGTATTCGTATCCGACACCCAACCCTCCGTTTAACGCTACATTTTTATGCCCCATGATTGTAAATTATTGTTGTCGCTGGCAACCATATCTTAAACGAGTTGAAATTATTATTGATGAAGTTCAAAGTGACTCAACAGATTGTTTAAATCAGCTCCCGCAAGATAAAATTCAAGATTTTCAGCAACAATTACATTCTGTTGTGGAATATTGGATAACACCCTGCTTTTCTATACCTTGTCCGTCAAATTAAATAATTAACAAAATTAATTATTTTGTTATTAATATATTTTATCCAGAGGTTTCTATGAAGCTTTTATTCTACTTTATTTTCATTGCACTTGCTTGCTTTCTCCATGCTTCCTCACAGCATCCGTTCTTTGATCTTGTCGACCGAACTGCCGTCGTTACTCAATTTAACGGCTCGTTACTTTACGGGAATTCTCTCTATATATATGGCGATAATGGTGTTATTATACGAAGCGACGATGCCGCAGCCACTTGGAGCCGCATTGATATTGACGACACGCTCAATGTTGTGGGAATGGCTGCAAAAAGCGGCAACATTATCGCTTTAAGCTCACATAATTGCGCTTTTATTTCGTCCGACAAAGGAAATCACTGGCAAAAAATACAACTGTCCGACAATACCTATTTTAGCCAGCTAATTGCTCAAAATGATACGCTCTATGCTCTCGGCAATCATAAAATCCTGATGCTTTCCGATAATCTTGCCATTTTTCGCGAAGTTGAGCTCCCTTTCACTTCAAATGCTCTCGCTTTTTCGACGCTTGAAAACAACATCATTGCCACGCAAAATCAAGACGGCAAAATCTTTCTCTACGACGGCAAAACTACAGTTTGGGATTCCGTGAACATCGCCGATTTTATTCCAAATTATTCAGACACCAAACTTCTTGCCCCACTTATGTCCGACGGGATATCTGCGCTTTACTTAGTTTATAACACTAATTTGTATGCCTATAACACTGTTAAACAGAGGGGGAAATTTCTTGCCGCATTTCGAAAACAGGGCGTTTCTACATTTTTTAATAGAAATATCTATAATATTTTTCCCGAGACAGCTGTTGATAAAAATACTGAAATATTCGTACATAAATATTCTCTCGACAACGGCTCTTTAGCTGACATTAAAGCTTCAGGTTCGGATTGTTACCTTTCGGATATTTTTGTAAAAAATCTGAATTTTCTGACGAAGGATATTGTGCTTGCAGTCGGTTGGTTTCATCTGATTTATATGTCGACTAACGGCGGTGCACAATGGACTACCATCTCATTGTATTCCGGAATAAACGGCGTTTTTGCTTTCAACGACCGTCAAATACGATGTATAAATGAGTTTGGAAAAATTTCCAGAACTGACGATTACGGCGCTACCTGGCCGCCTCAGAAAACATATAGGCAAGATTATAAAAATTCAGGTTTTAGCTTATCTGCAAATAAGACATATATCTTTAAAGACACGTCGCAAGGATTCATCTATCGTCCGCCATATCATATCGCCGACACAAATACGATAATAACTCATGATTGCGGCGAAACCTCGAAATTTATTTATTTTGACAAGCCATCAGGAAATAGCACAAATTGGTCTAGTTATGCAACGAGTTATGAGAACGATTATATTTTTGTTTCTCAAGGATATCTTCCCGTATTTGGTTACTGGACTGTGATTCACCGGTTGAACGATACGCTGGGCATTGTGCATAAAACTTCCTACAAAGACATTTCCATGTTTTACATAACCAACTTTAATAAAACTCTTTATGCGCTTGCCATAGATAGAAAAGAAAACGACTCGACGTGCTGGGTGTATTCCTCTACCGATGGCGGAGCTGAATGGAATAAAATCTTCTCTTTTGTTCTGCCAAATACTGCCTCTATCTTTTCTTTTGAAAGTCCAAATGTGAGCAGAGTAGGACGATTACTTATCGCTTCTTGGATGTATACGATGAAATATCCTGACGGTTCTTCTGAATACCTCCAATCTTATTTCCGCATTGATTTGGAAGCAAAAACCGCCTCTGAAATACTCAAAGCAAAAGTCAGCATTGCACTGCCTGTATGCAATGTTGGCAATCGCTTCTTTGCAACTATGTATTCATATGTATCAGGTCAGGGTCTTAATGTCAAACGTGAAATGCTCTATACTGACGATATTGCAGCAAATCCGGTAGTGTGAAATAAAGCCGACAACGAAGGTTATTATGTTCCTTACTTCTGGGGATCAACATCACATACTTATAACGGCGATTCACTTCTGCTATTTTCAGCAACAAGCGCTCCTGCCTACAACCGTATGCCGGCATATACTTTATGCTTAGCCAGAGCAAAAAAACCGACTAGCGTTGAGGAGGATGCGCTGGCGCTCAACGTACAACCGCTCTATATTTCAGCACCTGCTCCAATGCCTGCACGAGAGTTTGCGCGTATGAAAATGTACTGGGCGCAAAATTTGAATATTGAACAGGCGGAATTTACTGCTTATGATATTCTTGGCGTACCAGTTTCTGTGAAAAACGATTTTTCATTGCAAAATATCAATGCGTTTTCCAGCGAACTGATTTGGAATGCCAAAAATCTTCCAGAAGGAGTTTATATGATTCGATGCCGACTTGGCAGCTCGCATACAAGCAAAGCGGTTGTTGTCCAATAACAATTGTCTCACATAGCAATAATACACAAAAAAGAGCCGACATATGCCGGCTCTTTTTTGTTGATATGAAATTGTTAATGCGCACCTTAATAAAAAGATATGCGAACTTTCATTATTTCGAATCATCAAGACGCATTGAAATTGCAATGCCTAAATGTTCTTCGAGCAAAGCTTTTCTGTGCTGTCCGCCCCATAATTCTACGTCAGGCATTGTTTCAAAATTATGACACAGAACAATTTGACAATCTCCATCGTAGATTGAGAGCCGAAGCGAAGTTACATACTGCTGCTGACGGCGGTCCAATCCTTCGGCAATACGTAAAATACCTGCAAGCGTCGAAATGACGGTCTGTTTGACCTGCGAGAGCGCTGCAAAGTTTTCATGCTTGCGCTTTGGATGGCTTTTGCGATGATAAAGCGCAATATTTGCTATTATTTCTGCTTCGTCGTTTGTAAATCCAGGCATAACGCAGTGAGAAATAATGTAGTAGCTGTGCTTATGATGCTGATCGGGTGATATGTGATAGCCGACATCATGAAGCAAAGCGGCTGCTTCCAAAAGTTCGCGCTCTTTGTCGCCCAAGCGATGATTAATCTGCAAAGCATCGAAAATCATCAAAGACAGTATTCGTACATGCTCGGCATGAGCCGTATTTACGCGGTACAATTCGCCCAAGCCGCATACTGTTTCATAACGCAAATTGCTTAGATGATGATGCTTGCTAATGTCGTTTTGCTGCTGGAATATGTCGTAAATCGTTCCTTCGCGCAATGCAAACGCCGAAAGTGAAATGCTTTCTATATTCAAGCCGAGAATAATTTGCTCGAGTATGAGTGCCCCCGCCAAAATAATATCGGCGCGGCCGCTGTCAAGCCCCGGAATTTTTGAGCGCGCCTGAGGCGTCGTGGCAGCAATGATTTTGCTTGTCGCCCTAAGCAATTCACTTCTATCAAACGAAGTTCCATTGATAATGTCAGGAATAAACGGTTCGCGTTTTGCAGCGAGTATCATAGCACCAATTGCGTGTACTGTGCCGGAAGTTGCAGCCACAATTTCAAATCCTCGAAGCTGCAATTGCTGAAAAGCAGAGGCAAACTCGCCTTTTATATATTCACGGCATTGCTCAATACTCTCGCGCTCTGCCACTCCTTGCGGAAAAAATCGCTGAGTAAGGCGTACTGCACCAAGTTTGGCACTATGCGAGTGTATGACATCGCCTTTCAATCCTATGATTGTTTCGGCGCTACCTCCGCCAATGTCGAAAACAAGAGCTTGCTGCGAGTAAATAGGCAATGCGTGAATTACTCCAAGATAGATTAAGCGCGATTCCTCAGCACCCGACACAATTTTTACTTCAACTCCTGCCTCGTTTGCAGCCCTTTCTATAAACTCATCTTTGTTATCAGCTTCACGCACAGCACTTGTGGCGATGGCGCGAATCTTAGCGTTCGCTTTTCCTGCAATGTCAGCAAAACGCTTCAGCGCAGCAATGCCGCGCTCTATTGCATCAGGCTGCAAATAGCTCATATCGCCCGAGCCCGAGCAGCCGAGCCGCACCATTTCTTTCGAACGGCTATGAACGCGCAACGCTCCTTTTTTTGTTACTGATGCAATAATTAAATGAAAGGAATTAGTGCCAATATCCATGGCGGCAATAGGCGATGTGTGCAGGTCGGTTTGCGTCATTTATGAGGATTTTTAGGTTGCGCTTCGCCTTTGAGAACTACTATGTCGTCTTTGCTGTAAAGGACGTCTGCCGGAGGCGGAGTGCGCTCTTGCCTGCGCGGTTTGACCCCGCCAAAAAACATTCTTCTTACTGCGCCAAGCACATACGAAAACGACAGGATCAGCAATACAATAAAAGCTAAAAATATTAAAATAATTTTCGACACATTAATGCTGATGTAAGTTGCTGTAATGCAAATAGCTTATTTAACATACAAAAAGCAAAACAAAGCATAAAATATTAACAATAATATATTTTATGTGCAACAAATGTTTGTCGCATCATATTATCTAACAGATTATCATTCATATTTTATTTACTCTTATAAATTGGGCTTGCACTGCAATGACATATTTTTAAATACTGTTGAAATAAGCGTTCTATATTTCAAGTATTTTGCAGTTCTTATCGTGCAAGCCCGTATCATTATTTTGTCATTATTCAAAATCCTTCTCGGACAATGTTTTCTTTCTGCACTCCAAGCAAACCCAAATGATTTTCGACGGCATTCATCATCGGATCAGGGCCGCATAAATAATAATATCTGAGGTTTTCTTCAGAATATTTCTTAATTAGTTCGGCAGAAATATATCCATATTCATAACCTTCTCTTTTTTCGTCGGATAATATATTGATAAAGTTCTTGCCTAAAAGTTCGTTGAATTTCTCTTCAAGAATAATATCAGCTTTTGTTTTATTGGCAAATAGCAGTTTATTGCCGCCGATAGCACGGCTTTTTTCCAAGTATTTGAAAATTGCAATAAACGGCGTAATTCCAGCTCCGCCGGCAATAAAAATGCCCTCGCCCTTGTATCTAATATCGCCATAAATATCACCTAACAGAATCTCATCTCCCGCCACTAACGAAAGCAGTTGATTTGTTACGCCATCATGCGAAGGATATGTCTTGATATTAAATTCTATAACATCATCATCTTGCAGCGACGTAAAAGTAAACGAGCGCCACTCTTTCTCCCAATCGGACTTATTAATGGCAAAGTCAACTGCTTGTCCGGGTTTGTATGAAATTTCGCGCGGCTTTTCTGCGGCTATTTTCAAAACATCATGAGTAAGATGTTCAATTGACAGTATCTTTACTATTTGCGCCATTTCTGACAGTTCCTTAATAATTATAATGTTTTTATCGTATTCCATCGGCTGTCGGTCCGTAAAGCCCCGGTACTTTATTGCCTGTCATGCGAAGATATACCACAAGTTCTCCGCGATGATGATACAAATGATTAAATACCACGCCGCGTATAATGGCAATTTTGGGCGTCGGCGGAATTGCTTCGTGTCCATGAATTATCATTTTCCAAAGATTCGCGGCGGTTGATTCGTCAAAGTTTTCCAACACCTTTTTCGACTTTTCCACGTTTTCTTCAAACTTCGAGATAATATTGCTGATATCTGAAATATCGCCTTGATTATACTCAAAATTATCAAGAGCAAATTCATCTTGATTGATTACCGGATCAAGCCAAGCATATAGTTTTACAATATGCGACGCTAATTGAGCGGTGTTCCAATTTATTTCTGTCGGCTTCCAGTCCAAAGCACTGTTTGGTATGGCATGAAGCAGTTTTCTGGTATTTTCTACCTCATGCAGAAACTCATTTATCAAACCTTGTTTTAACATTGTGCTTAATTAATTATTTGTGAATAAACAGCTATTTGCCAAGCTCTTCTTCCATTGCTTCCATTGCAATAGCACCATGAGCATAAGTGGCGCCCGCGCGCATTTCTGCTGCCACCCATATTGCCTCCATAATTTCTTCTTTTGTGGCACCTTTCCGCATCGCCTGCGGAACATGCGCCTTTATGCAATAGGGACATTGCGTTACATGCGCTACTGCAACTGCAATGAGCTGCTTTGTTTTTTCGTCGAGGATGCCTTCTTTGAAGACAGTTCTGCTGAATGCTCGCCACGCTTCAATTTGCTTCGGCGCTAGATCGGCTTTTTTCTTCGCCATATCGCCTGTGGCTGCCGGATACATATCTTTATGATTATTCATGACTTTGTAACATACTTAAAAATGTTAATAATTAGTTGTTCTTCAAATAGTTTCGCAAAACGTACTGTAGAATCCCATTATTCTTGTAATATTCGATTTCAATTGCAGAATCTAGGCGCGCCTGCACTTTGAATGACGTTTCTTTTCCCGATGGGTGAATCGCCTTTGCTTCAAGCATTTTATGAGGCGTCAAATTGTCGGCAATACCGGAAATTGTAAAGATTTCTGAACCGTCCAACCCTAGTGAAGCTGCATTTTCTCCATTGACAAATACCAAAGGAGCAATGCCCATTCCAACTAAATTACTGCGATGAATGCGCTCGTAACTTTCAGCTATAACTGCTTTTACGCCTAATAAGAACGTTCCTTTTGCAGCCCAGTCGCGCGACGAGCCAGAGCCATATTCTTTGCCTGCAAGTATTAACAGCGGCGTATCATCTTTTTGATATGCCATTGCAGTATCAAAAACTGTTTTTACTTCATTTGTAGGAAAATAGCGGCTGTAACCGCCTTCTCTATCGGCAATTTTGTTCTTAATACGGACATTTGCAAATGTTCCACGCATCATAACTTCGTGATTTCCTCTGCGTGAGCCGTAGGAGTTAAAATCAGCTTTTTGCACGCCTTTTGTCTTTAGATATTGTCCGGCGGGGCTTTCTTCTTTAAACGAGCCGGCGGGAGAAATATGATCGGTTGTTACCGAATCGCCTAAATACAACAATGCGCGGGCATTTGTGATGTCCGTAACCGGATCGGGCTGCGCTTGCAAATTCTCAAAGAAAGGAGCTTCTTTTACATACGTAGAATCAGCGCTCCAAGTAAAATTTTGATCTAAAGCAACTTCTAAATTTTTCCAATCATCTGAACCTTCAAAAATAACGTCATACACTTCTTTGAAATCTTCCTGTTTCACACATTCGTTGATGGTTTGCTGAATTTCGTCTCTGCTCGGCCAAATTTCTTTCAAGTACACCGGATTTCCGTTGGGATCGTAAGCCAGCGGATCGTGAATTAAATCTATGTCAATTCGCCCAACTAATGAGTATGCAACAACCATCATCGGCGACATTAGGAAGTTCATCTTTGTCTGCGGATGCACACGGGCTTCAAAATTTCGATTGCCAGAGAGAACGGAAGCTACAACCAATTCTCCTTTATCTACTGCTTCTGCAATATGATTCGGTAGCGGGCCGGAATTGCCGATGCACGATGTGCAGCCATAGCCAACCGTATGGAAACGCAAAGCATTCAAATCTTCGTTTAGCCCTGAACGCTCTAAATATTGCGTTACAACTTTCGATCCCGGAGCAAGCGATGTTTTCACCCAAGATTTGGTGCGAAGTCCTCTTGCTACCGCCTTGCGAGCCAAAAGTCCTGCTCCAATCATTACTGCCGGATTGGAAGTGTTTGTACAGCTTGTAATTGCAGCGATTGCAATGCTGCCGTCGCAAAGAACAAACTCCTGATTGCGATGCTTGATGCGCACTGTATGAAGAGAATCTTTTATTACTTCTGACGGTATGGTATTGCCTTCCTTCGGCACCTTTCCAAATGTAAACTCTGTGCCGGAGCCGCCATCGGTCAGCCATGCAGATTCTTTGCGCGCATCCAGCTGCTCGTAGCTTCGCTGGTATTCTTTCTGAAGCAAATCGGCAAATTTGCTTTTCAAATCTTTTACAAATATTTTATCCTGCGGGCGTTTTGGTCCGGAGACAGTCGGCTCTAACGTTGAAAGGTCAAATTCTACAACTGATGAATATGCAATATCTTCGTTTCCAGTTCTCCACAATAAATTTTCTTTACAATAGGTTTCTACGATGCGAATTTGCTCTTCTGACCTATTTGTAGAGCGCATATATTCCAGCGTGCGCTCATCAATGGGGAAGTATGTTATTGTGCATCCAAATTCGGGCGACATATTGCCGATGGTTGCTCTGTCGGTTACCGAAAGATGATCTAATCCATCGCCGAAAACTTCTACGAATTTTCCTACAACTCCTTTATCTCTTAGAAGTTTTGTGACGGAAAGCACCATATCTGTCGCAGTGCATTCATTTGGAATATTTCCTGTTAATTTCAAGCCGACCACCTCTGGGCACGTAAAGAAAATTGGCTGCCCAAGCATTGCTGCCTCCGCTTCAATGCCTCCAACGCCCCAAGCAATTACGCCTATTCCATTCACCATAGGCGTATGCGAGTCGGTGCCAACCAAAGTATCGGGAAAAAGCCATCCGTTGCGCTCGGTAATGCCTTTTGCAAGGTATTCCAGATTAACCTGATGACAAATTCCCATGCCGGGCGGAACAACTGTGAAGTTTTTCAAACCTTTTTGCGCCCATTTCAAGAGTTCGTACCGCTCTTTATTGCGGTCATATTCAAGCTCTACATTCTTGTCGTATGCGTAATCTGTTCCATAGTAATCAACTTGCACAGAATGGTCAATTACTAAATCAACAGGAATTGCAGGGTTAATTTTTTGGCCGTCCTTGCCATGCCGAACAAATTCGGCGCGCAGTGAAGCCATATCTACAACAGCCGGCACCCCTGTAAAATCCTGCATGAGAATACGCGCCGGCATAAATGGTATGTCTTTATCTGGCGGCATGGGCGACCAATCAAGCAATGTGGCAATATGCTCGTCTGTAATGCTGAATCCGTCATAATTACGAAGCGCATTCTCCAGAAGAATACGAATGCTGAACGGCAAATGAGCTGCCTTGCCATTGCTTAAGGTTTTTAAAGAACTATATTGATACGTTTTATTTCCAATACGCATAGTTTGCGTTGATTGTGCTTTGGAGTAACTCATGCTTTATGTGAATATATTATCAGAAAAAGTTAAATAGCAATGTAAAAACAAACAGAATTTATTGACCTGAAGTATATGTTTGCTGTGTGGAAACGTTTATTCTGTTCCAAAAATTTATTTGACCAATAACAATAATAATATGCGCTATCTGCGCATCTGTGTAATGCTTCTTCATATTGTCGAATGTTATGTCTTTTACGCCATGAGCCGAAAGATTAGTAACCTCTTCTGTAAAAGCAAGAGCCGCTTTTTCTGCTTCGGTGAAGTGATGACTTTCCTCCCATGCCGACAAAGCAAAAATTCTTTGAGCGGTTTCGCCCGCCTTTGTCGCTTCCTCCGTGTGCAATTCAAGACAATAAGCGCATTTATTGATTTGCGATGCCCGTATTTTTAGTAGTTCGCGCAATTGCAAACTTACATCAGCGGACGCAATAAATTTTTCCATTTCTATTAAAATTTCGTATGCCCTCGGCACATGGCTATGTACATTTAAGCGTGATTTCATTATAAAACCTTCTATAAAAATTAACAAATATTGTATTAAATAAGAAAAACATCATGATTATGACAAGATAATTATGCTATATTCTTTTTGTCAATCAGCATATTCAGGTAGGCCGATGTTATTTCGGTTTTTAGCAAATCTTCCATTCCTTTTTCGTTCTTTAGCTTTACGGCAGCATCTTTCATTGCCTGCATTGCAATTTTCAGAAACGATCCGCCGGCGCTGATTCTCGCAACGCCAAGATTTTTCAATTCCTTTATTTCCGGCACTCCCGGAAACACCATAATATTCAATGGAATATCAATTTCTGAGGCAATAGTGCTAATATGCTCGGTATCGTTCAGAAGAATAGGAAAAATGCAATCTGCGCCTGCTTGTTTGTATTCGGCTCCGCGTATCAATGTTTCCTGTAATTTTTCTTCGTGCGAGAGATTGTCGCCATGAACATACGCATCTATTCTTGCATTCACAAACAATGCAATTCCCCTTTTTTTAGCAGTTTGTTTTATCAGATTTATACGATGTGTCTGAATGGAAACTGGCAAAAGCTGATTAGTAACTGAATGAGTATCTTCAATGTTAATGCCTATTATTCCGGCTTCTATCAGTGCTTCGACATTCTCTTCTAACTGTGTGTCTGAATTTGCATAACCCTTTTCTATATCGGCAGTCACTGGTATTGAGACGGCGCAGGCAATGTGCCTCAGACGGTGAAGATGTTCCCGAAACGAAATATTCTCGCCATCATGAAAGCCATGAGTAAGAGCAATGGCAGAACTCGAAGTCGCAACCGCCGGAAATCCTATGTCTTCGAGCATAAGAGCGCCAATCGGCTCCCATATATTCGGCAAAATAAGGGGCAAGCAGGCATGATGCAATTTGTGAAAAAGTTCCGACTTTTGCTTCTGTGTATATTTATTCATGTGTGTATTAATGTTTTTGAGCAATAATAGCAAAAGCGGTTATCTGCTTGTCATATTTGGCGAATACCTTTCGCATGGCAAGAATTTTTTCTTTTTCTTTTGGATGAGCAAATATATTGAATATTATTTTAATTGTTCGCAATAGTCCTTCATCTTCAATAATTCTGTATAATTTCAAGAGATGCATTGGCGAGGAATGCACAGATTTTATCTTGAATCCTGCTTTTTTTAGCATATTGCACCATTCGTCTTTTATTAAAGGTCTTGCATTTACCTTTATGGATTGTGCTGACTCTACTTGAATATCCTTTTTTACATCTGCTTCGATATTATCGGGAATAAGACCAAGCTCATGTATGCCATACATTCCGCCGGGTTTTAGAATGCGAAATACCTCTCCCATTATTTCTTCTTTTCTATGGTCTGCCTGCATTGTCAGCATAGCTTCTTCAATTATCGTATCGGCGCATTTATTTTCTAATCCTATGCTTGAAGCACTTGTATTGATTATCAAATATTTTCCGTTATTGATTGTTTTTGAGAGCCGTTCGGCTGCCTCTTTATTTAATTCAATGCCACGATATGTTTTTTTTGACTCTTTTTGCAAAATAATCGAAGCTGTAAATCCCATTCAGGGCGCATATTCCACTACGTTATCATTGTCGATGATATACAGCACATCCACCAATTGCAAAGTAAGTTTTAGCCTCACGGACGCAAAACCCGCTTATCCATTTTGGCCAAAGCCCAATGACCTTGTTCGTTATTGATTGTTTTATTGCTCATATATATAGATGTATGTGTTGATTTAATGATTTGGTTCTTCTCTCAAATATTTTATTGGGTTTCCGATATTTACTAAATATATTCAGTAAAATAATAAAAGCTAATAATTTTTAATTATTATTCAGCATTTCTAATCACTAAAAGTCGTGTATTAATTCTCTCAAACATCCCAATGAATATTCAACGATTATATAATCGTTCAGACATACAAACAATAAATTACCATCCCATTCAAAATTATAAAAGGTTCTATTGTTTATTTCATTAAGGAATAAATAACATCATATTGCTATTATCTCACTCCGAAAACGCATTTTAAAAATTATTGACACATATGCCTCTTTCAAAAGAACATCTCTTTTAAGAGCTAAAAAAGTCATTTATTAGTCGTTTACTACTTAAAAAAGTGTAAAAATGCGTTTTTTGATCAGACTTTTTTTTCTATGAAACATTCTCCGTCTTTTCGGAGTGACTTGTGCATGATATAGAAATAAACAAACACCATACAATTCATCTGCTTCTTATCTAATTCTTTGTTGATATTGTTAGTTATGTTCGACAATTTCAAAACTTTGCGATTTTTTTAAAACAATGCTGTTATAATCATCAACATCATTAAACTCAAAATGCCAAAGAGAATAATAAATACCACGCTTTTCGAAAATAAGTGTTTGCACTTTCTTTTGCGTGTGAATTTGCCATTGCTTAAATTGATAAAAAAACTGACGAATAATAGTATTGTTTGAATGTCTGTTCTTTGCTTCTATAAGTACAATTTGATTTCTTCCCTCGTAACCAGCATCAACTTCGGTTTGGACGCTCTTTGTTTCTATTATATGTTGTCCAACTCTGAATGAAAATTTAGGAGTATATTTTCTACCTCTAATTGTGAGTACTAAACTTTCATCATTCATAAAAAAAGTTCTCACCAAACTTGAAGCATAAGCAAAATCTAAATGCTGCATTTCAGAATTTCCAGCTAGTGAAGTTTCCAACTTAAAATCAAGTTTGGATGTATATATCTTTACCGTAGAGGTTATCGGTGGAATATCAATATAACCTTCCACTCTAACTATTGCAAACTCCCCATTTTTTGTTGGAAGAAGAAAAACTTCATTGTCAATAAAAACTTTGGGTCTGTCTTCTCTGCTATCCAACTTACAAAGAATTCTAACTTCCCTCTCGTTTGTTTTTGTAAAGTTCTTAGCTGCCTGCTTAATTTGTTCTGCTGAAATGATAAAAGGAGATTTATCAAAATTATGATTATGTATATTGTATGCTTCAAAAATAGATTTCCAAGAATTATCATTCATATTATTTTACAAAAGTTTTTGCTGTTGATAAAATTTATTTAATCTCTTCTCTGTTAAACAAATAAATTCATCATATATGTCAATCCCGACATACATTCTTTCTCCTGCTTCTTGCACAGCCACTCCAGTTGTTCCGCTGCCGTTAAAAGGATCAAGAATTATGCTTCCTTCATTTGTCGATGAAAGAACGATTCTTTTTGATAGAGAAACAGGTTTTTGAGTTGGATGCTTTCCAAATACTTTTTCATTTGGCGAAGGAGTTGGAATGCTCCACACGCTGCGCATTTGCTTTCCGCGAGCTTTCATTTTGTCCTCTGAAAAGCACCCGTTTTTCATCAGCTCATAATTAAAAACATGCTTTTTAGATTTTTCTTTTTTTGCCCATAAAAGTGTCTCATGTCTATGTGCAAAAGTCGTGCAAGCAAGGTTAGGCGCTGCATTTGGCTTAAACCATGATATATCATTAAGTATGTGAAAGTTTAGTTTTTGAAGCAAATAGCCGCACTGATAAATGCTATGGTTTGTACCGCTAATCCAAATTGTGCCTTCTGGTTTTAGAATACGTCTGCACTCAGCAATCCAAGAATGATGAAATTTAAGATCCTTATCAAATCCGTTACTTTTGTCCCAATCTCCTTTGTTTACTTTTACCATTTGCCCTGCATGACAAGTTATCCCATCATTTGATAGTATAAGGAGGATCTGCAAAAATCATATCTATGCAATTAGCAGGAAAACGACTCATAATATTAAGACAATCTCCTACATACAATGCAACATCATCTGTTTTGAATGCCGGTTTTAAGAACGAATAATTATCATCTTGAGAAAAATCTTGGATTAAATCTTCAAAAACTATAGATATCTGTGATTTGTTTTCCAATCCAATAATGGAAGTATTTGCTATCTCAATCATTTTTAAAGTGATAATATCTATAAATACTAGGAAATAAAATGACAAACAATACAGTTATTATACATTATCAACTGCTATTAACTTATACTTACTATGATATAATGATGATTATATTAGTATCATTATTTACAATAAAATTGTAACGTTAAAATGATAATAGAATTTCTACAAAATACGTTAAACACAAAGCGGGCATTTCGCCGAATAGCGAAGCGCCCGCGCACTTTACGTTATATTTTCGGCGATTTTTTTTACAACTACGACAATTCAGCCAGCACTGAGCGGGCGATTACCATTCTCTGCACTTCGCTTGTTCCCTCGCCAATAGTCAGCAATTTTGAGTCGCGCCAGAGTTTTTCAACTGGATATTCTTTTATATAGCCATATCCACCATGAATTTGCACAGATTCTTCGGCGGCGCGAACGCACATTTCGCTCGAAAATAGTTTTGCTTGTGCGGCAGCGCGCGTATAGTTTTTGCCATTGTCGCGCAACCACGCCGAACGATAGGTCAGCGCTCTCCCAGCGTCAATATTTGTTGCCATATCAGCAAGTTTAAACTGAATTGCCTGCATTTGCGCCAGCGTTTTGCCAAATTGCTTGCGCTCATTTGCATATTTTAACGATGCTTCCAAAGCAGCCTGCGCCAAGCCCACGCTAAGAGCTGCAATGGAAATGCGTCCTCCGTCGAGAATTTGTAATGCTTGTATAAAACCTTCGCCTTCATTGCCAATAAGATGGCTTGCGGGAACGCGAACATTATCGAATGTTAAACTTGCAGTGTCGCTGCATCTCATGCCAACTTTGTTCTCCTTTTTGGTGGCTGCAAATCCGGGTATGGATTTGTCAATGGCAAAGGCGGAAATTCCGCGTTTTCCTTCGCCTGTTACCGCCATTATTACGGCAATATCGCCCACATTTCCGTGCGTAATAAAGTTTTTCGCTCCATTTATTATGTAGTAGTCGCCATCGCGCTTGGCTGTAGTCAGCATTCCGCTGGCATCCGAGCCGGAACCGGGTTCGGTCAAGCCCCATGCGCCCATTGTTTCGCCCGTTGCGAGCCGCGGCAAATATTTCCGCTTGATTTCCTCGCTGGCAAAACGCAGTATATGGCTGCTGCATAATCCGTTATGTGCAGCCACACCAAGAGCAATTGCCGGGCATATACGGGCAATTTCCTCGACGATTATGGCATATTCCTGAGCTCCCATGCCAGTGCCGTCGTATTCCGTCGGAACTAAAATACCTAAAAACCCAAGTTCGCCGAGTTTTTTGAATATCTCATGAGGAAATTCTTGCGTTTCGTCGTAATGCAATACTGAAGGCCGTATTTCATTTTCGGCAAAACTTCTAGCAAGTTCGCGAACTGCCTCCATCTCTACAGAGAGGTCAAAACTTATCGTGGTTTCTTCAGACATATAGCTCCTATTCTATTGTAGGTAGTTTGACTAATGCAAAAACAAAATGCATTTTCTATGATTGCCGATTTATATTACAACTTTTTTCTACATTATCTTACTTTTTTTGACAAATACAATAAATACTTCCACATTTGCTCGCTGCGGTATGCTGTTATAGCATCTTTCCATTTTTTTAATTGAAAAATACGGTTGAAAAACAGATTGATATTCAAAGGCGTAGCCGCCAAACGGCGGCCCCTGCGCTTCAAATATTTTGTCAAAAAGCACTCCGATTATTTTGCCGCCGGCATTCAGCATAGAAGCTGCCTTTTGAGCATACGCACGCCTGTGAGATGGCGAAATAGCACAAAAGAACGTTTGTTCAATCAACAAATCATAATGCCCTTGATGCTGAAAAAAGTCGCCGCACACAACTTTTACTTGCGGCATTCCGGCAAAAGTATTCTGCAACAATTCCACTGCCGTCGGCGCTATATCTAACAGTGTAATATTAGCAAACCCATTTTCAGCTAAATACTTGGCTTCGTGAGCATTGCCGCATCCCGGAATTAGAATGTTAGCATTTTTATTCGGATACTGAGCCATATAAGCTGCAATAGGCGGAGAAGCGTGCCCAATATCCCAGCCGGTGGAGCGAGATTTCCACAATTCGTCCCAAAATATTTGGTCAAGAATAGGTGCGCCTTGCATGATAATTTACGTTGTTCTGTTAAAGTTTGCCTATTTCAATTTTTCAAACTTTGCCTGAAAAAATCGCAGATATTTTGGCTCATAAACCATTGATAATCCCTTGATACTATTTTTCTTACGGTATACGTTGCCGGCAGACTCAGCCACAACGTCCATATGCGCTTGAGTATACACACGGCGCGGAACTGTAAAACGCACCAACTCCAAGTTTGGATAATAATTTTGTCCGTTTGGCTTTCTGCCGGCCGACACAATGCCGCGCTCCATCGTGCGAACTCCAGAATCAATATAAATCTCTGCCGCGAGAGCTTGAGCCGGAAATTGATCTTGCTTCAACTGAGGTAAAAAGCGCTTGGCATCTACAAATATACCGTGTCCTCCCATTGGCTTTACGATTGGAACCCCAAATTCCTCCATTTTACGGCCGAGATACTCTATTTGTCCTACGCGGGCACGTATGTGGTCGTCGCTGACGCTTTCCTCAATGCCGATAGCCATTGCTTCCATATCGCGTCCGGCCAAACCTCCGTAAGTGTGTAGACCTTCATAAACCACAACCATATTTCGAGCTTCTTCAAATATGTCCCAGTCATTTATTGCAAGGAAACCTCCGATGTTGACTAAAGCATCTTTTTTGGCACTCATAGTGGCGCCATCGGTGAGAGAGCATATTTCATAAACAATTTCAGCTACATTTTTATGTCCGTAGCCGTCTTCTCGCTGTTTGATAAAATAGGCATTCTCAGCCACTCGCGTCATATCATGAATTATTTTAATTCCATATTCTTTTGTAAGCGCTCTAAGTTCTCGCAAATTTTTCATGCTTATCGGCTGCCCGCCGGCCATGTTTACATTGGTGGCTATACACACATAAGGAATCTTCTTCGCGCCATGCTTTTTAATAATATCGGCAAGTTTATTCAAGTTTACATTCCCTTTGAACGGATGTTCAAGCAAAGGATTATGCGCCTCGTCAATGATAATGTCGACAAAAGTTCCTCCTGCTAATTCCTGATGAAGCCGAGTTGTGGTAAAATACATATTGCCTGGAATAATATCGCCTTCTTTTATGAGAATTTTAGATAAAATATTCTCAGCGCCTCTTCCTTGGTGAGTCGGAACTATGTATTTATAGCCGTAGTATTGCTGTATTTTACTTTCGAGATTGTAAAAATTTCTGCTTCCGGCATACGCTTCATCGCCCATCATCATGCCAGCCCATTGACGGTCGCTCATTGCTGATGTTCCGCTGTCGGTAAGCAAATCAATATAAACGTCTTCGGATTTCAGCAAAAAGGTGTTATAACCGGCTTCTTTAATGGCTTTAACCCGCTGAGGTCGCGAAGTCATTTTCAGAAGCTCCACCATTTTCATCTTATATGGCTCAGCCCAAGATTGTTTAATCGGTTTTTTCATATATCTTAACGTATGAAGTTTAACAAAAAAAGAAAAGTATCTCTAATTTTCGCTCTATGTGATGATGAGATTTTAAAGTTCTTTTATTTGGTCTCTATTGTTTTGCTTGCAGTATTTCTATTGCTCCGCGCAGTTGATAGAGCTTTCGCGACGATTCAGATTCTTGATCTACATTAGCTTTGTAACGATGTGCTTCTTCGACAATTTCAGCTAAATATCGCACACGCTCTGGCGGAATAATATGCATTTTCTCTTGAGAAGTTATTGCCGAAGAAGCTGCTGATTCCCAGCTGCCGCCTTTTATTTCTCTAATTTTTTCCAAAAGAGCCGCATAAAGCGCATTCACTCCGGCATCGTTGAATTGAGATGCTATCGTGCCATAAACAGGCATATTGCTGGGCTGTGCATTCCACATTCCATGGCTTCGCTGATACTGCTTTTTCACTGCGCGTAGCGCATCAGCTGCTCCGCGTTTGTCAAATTTATTGATAGCAATGATATCCGCATAATCAATCATATCAATTTTTTCGAGTTGTGAAGCAGCGCCAAATTCTGGCGTCATGACATACAACGCAATATCGGCAATCGTTGTAATTTCCGAATCGCTTTGACCAATGCCCGCAGTTTCAACTATAATCAGATCATAACCTGCGATTTTCAATAGTTGAACTGCTGATATGACGTGTTTGTTAAGGGAAATATTTGCCTGACGTGTTGCGAACGACCGCATATACACGCGGCTGTTGCTCACAGAATTCATGCGTATACGGTCGCCAAGCAAAGCGCCGCCTGTTTTTCGCTTTGATGGATCTACCGACAGAACTGCAATCGTTTTTTCGGGAAAATCTTCCAGCAACCGCAGAATAAGCTCGTCTGTTAATGATGACTTGCCTGCTCCGCCTGTGCCTGTAATTCCCAAAACCGGAATTGCCGTATCGGCAAACGAAACGGTAAAACCGGACTGGTTGTTTTTTTCGGAAGATTTATTGGTGATAGCTCCGCCGGCAGCTACTAATTCTCCGCGTTCGAGCATCGAAATACCTTGCGCTATTGCCATCGGATTTTTTTGCTGCCAAGCATTAGGCATATCCGCGTCGAACGTTAGCGGCGTAACGTAGTCTGATTGCCGCATTAAGTCGTTAATCATTCCTTGCAAGCCCATTTCTCGTCCGTCATCGGGTGAGTAAATCCGCGCAATGCCATAGGAATGAAGCTCTTCTGCCTCAGTCGGAAGAATTGTGCCGCCGCCGCCGCCAAATATTTTAATATGATTGGCGCCATTTTCATCGAGAAGATCGCGCATGTACTTAAAATACTCTACGTGACCGCCTTGATAACTTGTCATTGCAATGGCTTGTGCGTCTTCCTGAATTGCGCATTGCACCACTTCGGCAACCGAACGATTATGCCCCAAATGAATAACTTCAGCACCTGTTGACTGCAAAATTCGGCGCATGATATTAATAGCGGCATCGTGTCCGTCAAAAAGCGAAGCGGCTGTTACAATGCGGATGGTATTGTGTGGCTTGTAGGAAGCAGGAGAGGCGGTCATTTCTTTTTTCAGCTAAAATATTTGCCGTAATTATGCAAAAATACGATTTTTTTTCAGTGCGGAAGTTGTAACGTCTTGTCTGCAAAGCATAATGTTGCAATTGCTCTGTCGCAGTCGCCGCCTTCTACCCATGCTATATTATTTCAACTTCTTTTCAACAGCAAAGTTGCATGAGACGATAACTTGCGGTTTATTGTGTTGCCATCATGCTTTTACTAAGTATTTCTATTGCTTTTGGCAATGCAGACGCCAATGGCATATAATCGCTTGGCTCATTGAATATTTGTGCCGAAAATCTTATCCATAATCTCCCGCCCAGCATCGTAATCGGAACTTCGATTTTATGATTGTCGTACAATTCATCGTGAAGCATTTTTGCAGCTGTTTCTATTGCCGGCAATTCTGCGGGCAAAGGCAAAGCGGCAAGCGAACCAAGCATATTTTCCGGCGCCGGCGGCTCAACGTCCCACTTTTCGGCTAAAATTCGCCGCATTTCTCGAGCTAGATTATGATTGTAGACGGCAATAGATGAAAATCCGCCGTTTTCGATGTAAAACTGTATTGCTTTAGGAGCAGAAAGAAATGAGCTATAGTCCTTCGTTCCTGTAAAATCAAATTCTGCGACATATCCTTTTCCATAGCCATGCGATATACTAGTAGAATGTGTTGTATTCAATCTTTTTTCATCAGTATAAAGAAAAGCGCATCCTTTTGGAGCAAAAAGCCATTTATGGCAATTTCCCACATACCAATCCGCACCCAAATTCTTGAGCTGTAGTTCAACCATTCCGGGTGCATGAGCGCCGTCAACCAAAACAGGTATATCTCGCTCTTTGCACAAATTGACTAATTCCTGAATGGGAAAAATAATTCCTGACGGTGAAGTTATATGGTCGAAAACGGCAAATTTTACTCGTGATGAAAGGGAAGAGGCAACTGCATCAACAACTTCTGAGGCATCTTTCAAAGGAAATGGAACATGTGCTTCGACCACTTCTGCACCTGTTAATGCAGCATAATGTTGTAAAATTTGTCGAACTGCACCATAAACATGGCTTGTAGTCAGCAAAATATCGCCCGCCTTTAAAAAAGGAGCAATAGAGAAAACGACAGAGTTAACACCGGTTGTGGCATTGTCAACCAAAGCAATAGAATCTCCAGAAACGTCGACAAAATCAGCAACTGAATTTGCCGATTCTCGCATTAATTTTGGCAGATCGCGCGCAAAAAACGAAATTGGCGAACGCTCTGCCATTGCTCTGAACATCGCCTGCTTTTCCAAAACAATTATAGGCGGCGCACCAAACGAGCCATTATTCAAAAAAATCAAATCTGGATCAATCGAAAAAAGCGAGCGGCACGAAGCTCCAAACTTTACGTTCATATATTCTTATGATGCTTGTTTATAAATAATTGCTTGTGTTTTCGGTTAATTGAATGGCGGATTCAACACTGAAGTGCAATACTTTTGTAATTATCAGTAAATACTTGAATTGGAGTTTTCCATCCAAGTATTTTTCTTGGACGGTTGTTTAGCCGTC
>JBDHXA010000024.1:0-37487 GCA_039810485.1 Chlorobiota bacterium
TTTGCTCTTGCGTTAGGTGTGTATAGCCGCTGGGCATATTGTGCTCCGTTTGTGATAAACTCGTCGTTGGGTTGTTGAACTATGACACTTAAACCAACTCTTTATTTATTTCATCCGTTGCACTTCACTGTTGAATCTGCGAAAACATAAACATAAAATATAACTTGTTTTATATCAATGAATAAAAGGCAAAGGAAAAGATATTGACCCAAGAATGCATGATTTGGAAGCACCGGTAACAGAGGGTATATTTCCAGGAAGACCTCCAATCGTTCGGTATGCAAGATAAGCAAAGCAAACTGCTTCTTTAAAATCAGAGGAAATTCCAGAGTATTTTTCTGATGTGGTCAAAGATATATTACCGAGGCGCAGTGCTAAACATTGCATTAGAGTTTGGTTATTAACACCACCGCCTGATGCAATAATTATTTGAATTTCGCTTCCAAACCGCATAATATTACGCGCAATGCTTTCAGCAGTAAATTCAGTCATTGTTCGAATAATATCTTCGCCCGGAGTGGCAGGCAAGCGAATGCTTCCAAGCATCTGTTCTAAAAATTTTCTGCCAAAATCTTCGCGTCCTGTTGATTTAGGTGGTTGTTTGAGTATAAAAGGATGCTCAAGGCAGCGTTGAAGCAATCCAGGGATGAGAGTTCCTTCTTTTGCAAGCGCGCCATTTTCATCGAATTTTTTCCCAAAAAACTGTAGAGAAGCCGCATCAATCAGCATATTGCCTGGACCAGTATCGAAAGCTTTTATTGGATCATCAGATGAGTGCGGAGGAAGAAAGGTGATATTTGATATTCCGCCAATATTTAATAAGCCAACAGATAAGTTGCTGCTTCTAAAAAACTCGGCATCAAAAATTGGGACAAGCGGTGCACCTTGACCTCCGGCGGCAACATCTGCAGTACGAAAGTCGGAAACAACTGTTATTCCAAGCATTTGCGATAATGCAGAGCCATTTGCCAATTGAAGAGTAACGCCTGTTTTGTTTTTTTTAGGAGGCGAATGCCATACAGTTTGTCCATGAATGCCAACGGCATCTATTAATTCTAATGGAATATTTGCCTTAGCCGTCATATTTTGAATAGCAGTAGAATAAGCAAAAGCCAATTCCATCTGCAATTCTGCTGTATCAGAAATAGGACGTTTTTTTTCAATTATTGCAGAAATTTTATCTCTTAATATCGATGAGTATGGCTCAAAACAAGTTCCAAGCACTTCTAATGAATGACGATTATCTCGATTATAAAAACGGGCAATTGCCGTGTCAATTCCATCTAACGAAGTTCCAGTCATAACGCCGGCAACAATACGCGGTTGAGAAAACCATTCTTTCCTCGATAATTCGTAATACTTTTGCATTCGTTTCGTTAATGTAATTATTAGTTTTCTATAGTAAATATTTTTGTTATGAATTTTGAATTACGTTCAGCATCTGTGCTTTTCGACGGATTACCTGCGTTGAACAATATAACATGTTCATTAACAAATCCTTCTGTCACAATAATAACTGGTCCGTCAGGAGCAGGAAAAACAACTCTGCTACGATTGCTATATGCCGATATAATGCCGGCAAAAGGATCTGTATTTATTAACGGTCAAAATTCATGCGTTATAACTGCAAAGCAGAGAAGGATGCTATTGCGCGAAATGGGAATTGTTTTTCAAGAATCATCTCTCATAGAAACAAGCACAATTTTAGAAAATATTCAATATCCTCTTATTATCAATAAAGCAGAAACGAAAGATGTTAACCGCGCTGTGCTGTCAGCTATGACATTGTTGGGAATTAGTCATTTACGCGATAAATTTCCCCATCAATTATCGGGTGGCGAAAAACATATAGCAGCACTTGCGCGTGCTATAGTTCATAAGCCAAAAATTATGATTGCAGACGAACCAACAGGAAATCTTGATGAAAAATCCTCGTTAATTATTGCTTCAACTATACGCTCTTTGGCAGATGAAGGCATGTCAATTGTTTTATCTACACATAGTTCGGAAATGCTATCATATTTTTCTTTTGCCGAAAAACTCTATTTAACTGAAGGAAAATTATTGCATCATTCCGTAGGAAGCGTTCGTTCATATCTTGCTTAATATATGAAAATAGCTCTAATTGGCTACGGCTCGACAGGAAAAGCTGTGCATGAAGCAACAAAGTTTCACAGCGCTATCGAAATAACGTGTATACATGCGTCTAAGAATCCAATAAGCGAAAACGAAGTAGTGGAAGCTGATGTTATTGTTGATTTTAGCATTCCGAACGCTGTATTGCATAATGTAAAAACAGCTGCATTTCACAAAAAGTCGATAGTGATAGGCACAACCGGCTGGCACAACGAACTTCAAACAGTTAAGAATATAGTAAATGAAGCGCAAATCGGATGTATTTATGGCTCAAATTTTTCTATTGGTGCTAATCTTATATTTGAAATAACTAGATTTGCTGCAAAAATAATTGAAAAAGCAAATGGATATGATGTAGGAATATTAGAAACTCATCATAGGAACAAAATTGACAGTCCAAGCGGAACTGCAATTAAGATTGCAAAAATCATTATGAAAGAAATGGCAGCAAAAACTGAAATTAATTCAGGAAATCCAGAAGATAGAATAAAAAAAAATGAATTACAAATCAGTTCGTCTCGCATCGGAAGCGTTTACGGTCAACATCAAACAGTTTTTGATTGTGAGTACGATACAATTACAATTTCACACACTGCAAAAAGCAGATTAGGTTTTGCATCAGGAGCTTTGAAAGCAGCAGAGTGGATTAGGAATAAAAGAGGGATGTTTGACTTTTCAGAAAACTTTATGTCAATACTCAATATAAATGTAGTTAAATAAAGATGAATAATTATATTAAAGTATTATTTATATCCATAATTGTTATAAAATCCATAACATTTCAAACTAAAGGTCAGGAAAGCGCAGCAACAGAAAAACCAGATTTAATTTTTATCCCGGCTTATGTTACTGCAGAATATTCAGGACATGATTTTGTAACTGAAGAAGTGAAAGTGTTGAACAGAGGAAATGCTCCGCTAAAGATACAGCATTTAAAACCATCGTGCACTTGCTTATCTGGAATAGTGGAGAGGTCGACGGTCCCACCCATGGGAATAGGAAAAATAAAATTGAATATCAATACAATCAAAATACAAGATACGTTGTCAAGAGTTGATCTCTATATATATACAAATCAAAGAGATGAACCGTTTTCTCTTCCTATTTACCTAACAAAGTCATCAAAAAAGACAAGAGATTCCACAGAAAACAAGAATTAGTACCGCAATTCAATTCCGCCCACAAAATATTTAAGACGAAAACAAGAATTTAGAATCGCAATTCAATGCCGCCAGTAAAAATATTAAATTTGCTCATGCTGTAATCAAAAAATATAGCAACAGGACCAATTTCTTTTGCAAGCCCTACTATCCACTTTACGTTAGTATCCTTTAGAGTTGAACTAACTGTTTGAGGTTTTGTATCACCGGGATACCCCTTTTCCGGTTCTGCAAAAGGCACTGTGTCAACAGGGAAATGTCGGAGCAAGCCAAGTTGCATTTGCAATTCTACCGGAAGAAAATATTCAAAAGAAGAATTTATCGTAATATTTTCATAAGAAATTCCTGTATAGATATCAAATAAGCCTTTAAAACTCTTTGAAGCGTGAAAATTCACATCGAAAATTGTTGCATTAGAGGTTAGCTGAGCGTTTGTAACTCCAACACTTTTAGTGAGCGAAGTGCCTTGATAAACAGATTGAAGAGCCATATCACACCAAGGTCTATTTTCTGAATCATTATTAGTGAAATATTGTGAAATGCTATGTTTTACCCCAACTCCCCAAAAAGCAAATTTTCCAACATTTTTGTCAAATTCAACAGGAGGGATTAAACGGATTAATAGTTCCGTTCCGTAAAGCGAACCAATCTCAAATTGAGGAATTGCTGCAATTATTGAATTAACATTTCCGCCGGTTGGCAACGCTAAATTGCTTGGAAGTTTAGTTACGGCATTAAGTATAGTATCTTGAATAGCAGGATTCATTTTGCTAAAAGCAAGAGATAGCATTGGATCGCCGCCCTTCAGTTGCTTAATAAAATAATCGTTAGATAAAACCAATCTGCCATCTTGAAAGCCAAATACAGTAGCGGCAGTTTTTGGGAAACTCATGCCACTTGTAGAAGAATCAACACCTAAACCTTTGTTAACTAAGTATTTAAGGATATCTACCACTAGTCCAGCAGTATCTTTGATTATAATTGAGTTTGATGTCAAATTTACACTCCAAACCGATGTGTCAGAAAGCACTTCGTTCATTGTTGCTCGCGGCGCGATTGGAGTATACGTTTTTTGATCATCACGCACAAAACCCAGCATTGAATGAATGCCGAATTTAAAATAAGGTTTTGTAACATGAGATGGAATATACGCCTGACGGAAAAATCGTGAATTCGAAGCAGCATTACTAACTGTTACAAGCGGCTGCATAAAAGGAGTGCTATTAGGTCCGAGCAACTCCTTTGTTAGGCGACGTGAAATATCAACGGTTAATGGATTTGCATAAGGAGCTTCTTGTGAAAACAAAAAACTTTGAAAAAGAAGCGAAAAGAATATAAAAAAGAAAAACAAAAATTTCATAATAATTCATTCTTTATTATAAAGATCAGTAACATAATTTTCGCCTAAGGATATAGCGCCATCTAATGCAGTTCCCAAAGAAGGAATTCGGTTAATAGAAGAACTCGAATCTAACAAAGAAAAAAGAGAACGCGATAAAAATGTATCTTTATCTAACATTCCTCCCATGCACACAATATTTTTAATTTTTCCTTCAGATAATTTAGAGAGTGTGTGAATATTGTGCGATAAGTGATTAGAAGCTTCAATAACTATATTTTTACAAATCAAGTCGCCATTTTCTGCACAATTCATAACTAACGGAGTAATTGAATGATATTCAATAGTCTTTTCTGTAAATGCAGAAACTAACGATCGTGGATTGCTAAGAACAACAGTAGGAAAGCGTTCTTCTATTGCTGCACAAAGAATAGTACTCTCACCGCGACCGTCAAGCGCTCTAACAACAGCTGTAAGTCCTTCTCTGCCAATCCACGCACCGCTTCCTTCATCATCCAATTCTATTCCCCAGCCTCCGCAACGAAGTATTTTGTTGTCACCAACTTTGCCTAATGTAATAGTGCCTGTTCCGCCAATTAAAATTCCGCCATTTTTACTTCCTAAAGCTCCTTCTAAAGCAATTTCTGCATCACTTGTTACAAATACATCATTTATAACAACTTTTCTATTTTTTGCTATTGATAATATCAAATGTTGTAATCTCGATTTTTCTTCTTGCAGCCAAACACCTGCAACACCAATAATATGAGCATCAACTTCGGTTGTATCTATTTCTGCTTTTGAACATAGTTCTAGAATAATATTTAATAAGCGCTCAGCGGCTTCAACAAATCCTACAGTTCCAATTCTAGTAGTGCCAGAGATCGCATCTGAAAGAATTACACCATCTACTCGCAGAGTGCCTCTTGTTTTTGAACCGCCTCCATCTATTCCAATTAAAGTTAAATTTTTTACCATTACATTTAGCAATATTGTGTGAAAGCACTTAAAAATGTTTCACGTGAAACAATGTTGTTAGAATAGAATATTGATTCAAAGTACGTGCCAAAAAATTATTTAATATAAATTGATAGAATAGAAATGTCAGAAGGACTCACCCCCATAATTCTTGATGCTTGACCTAAAGAGCTAGGTCTTATAGTAGAAAGTTTTTCTCTTCCTTCGTTTGATAAAGATGAAATGTTGTTGTAGTTTATATTAGTTGGCAATAAGATGTTTTCTAATTGTAAGAACTTTTCTATCTCTTTTTCCTGTCTTTGAATATATCCTTCATATTTTATATCGGTTTCTGCTTGTTCGACTGAGGGTGATTGAGATAAATTGTAATATGATGTTGTTAAAACTTTAAGAATATCTGCGAGATTCACATTGCTTCTTTTAACGATTTGCTGTAATGACGTTGTAGATTCTACTATTGATTCGTTAATATCAATAAGGTAGTCATTTATGTCCGCAGGCGATACAGTGCATGATTTTGTAAAACTTACCACTTCGTCTCGTAAATTAATAATTGATTGGTATTTACTAAACGTATTAAAATTGTGAAGTCCAAATTTATAACCATATTGCATCAACCGAAAGTATGCGTTGTCTTGTCGCAAAAGCAGACGATATTCGGCTAATGAAGTAAAAATACGATATGGCTCGTATGATTCTTTGTTTATTAAATCGTCTATAAGAACGCCAATATATGCTTCAGAACGTTTTAAAATAAAAGGAGGTAAGCTTTTATATGACAACGAAGCGTTAATGCCAGCTATTATACCTTGAGCTGCAGCTTCCTCATAACCAGATGTTCCATTAACTTGACCTGCAAAATATAAACCCGAAATGTATTTCGACTCTAAGGTTGGAAGAAGTTGATAGGGAAAAAAGAAATCATATTCAACCGCATATCCATATCTTAACACTTTAGAATCTTCCAATCCTTGAATAGAATGTAAACCATCGTATTGAATATGGTTAGGTAAACTTGTAGAAAAACCATTAACATATATTGAATTTGTTGACAAACCTTCTGGCTCTAAAAGTATTTGATGTGAACTTTTATCAGAAAAGCGTGATATTTTATCTTCAATAGAAGGGCAGTAACGAGGGCCGCTTCCTTTTATAATTCCAGAATACATAGGCGATTCAGAAAAACCCTCTGAAAGAATAGAATGAGTGTTTTCGGTTGTGTGCGTGCTATAGCATAAAATAGAGTTTTTAACATTTTGTGTGCGAAATGAATATGGAGTTGGTTTTGCGTCTCCATAAGATAAATCAAGTTTACTGAAATTAATCGAATCTTTGTGGATTCTTGGAGGTGTGCCTGTTTTTAATTTTCCAGATTTAAGCCCAACTGCGTTTAATCTTTCAGTAAGTCCGTGCAATGCCTTTTCATCCGCTCTACCTCCGTTGGTTTTTACAAGTCCAGTATACATAACGCCATTTAGAAAGGTGCCTGAACAAATAATAAGTTTTTTTGTAAAAATTTGTTCGCCAAAAGAGATAATACCACAAATTTTATCGTTATGTATTAGTATTTCTTGTATAGATGATTCAAAAATTGTGAGGTTTTCTAAAGATAGTAGTAATTTTTGTGCAAAATATGGATAAAGATCCTTATCGTTCTGACTTCTTGGCGACCAGACAGCGCGACCTTTTGATGTGTTTAGCATTTTAAATTGTATGCCGCTTCTATCGCCTAACCAACCGATTAATCCGCCTAAAGCATCAACTTCTTTTACTAAATGTCCTTTTGCGGAGCCGCCAATTGATGGATTGCATGACAAGCGTCCAATACTTTTAATATCCATAGTAATAAGCGCAGTTTTGCAACCCATTTTTGCAGATGCGTGAGCAGCTTCTATTCCTGCATGTCCGCCACCTATAACAATGATATCAAATGAATTTGTTGATTTAGAGTAGTTTGTATGTTTCACGTGAAACGTTGTGGTAATGTTTAAGAAAAAGTAACGTTAGAAACAATAAATTTAGCATAAGGGAAGGTTCCAGTTTCAGTTTCCCAGCTATAATTTATTGAAGTAGGAATTGTTATGTTTTGGAATTTTTGGTAATTAGCATATTCGGCGTGAAAAGTTTGTTTTTCAAAAAAACCTTTGAAATCACGAAATCTGTCCGTAATGGTTATATGAGTTAATAAGTTTTTTTCGTTGAATGTTGCAATAGCATGAATTTCTTGTTGCAAATGTGTAAGCTTTAACGAAGCTGAATTGTTAGACAGTTTATTCCATTCAAACAAATTAGATTGAGTAAATACAAAAGGAAAACACACAGCTTCAGTTAGATAGCGGGAAAGAAGAGATGTTATAGTTTCGCTTCCAGAGGAATGTAATAAAGGTATACTGTGCAAAAACAATAAAGAAGATTGGCCTTTGTTGTTGTTGAGTGCTAACAAAGCAGTTAGAGTGTGAAAAATAGGATTCCCAAAGTAGCCAAACCATGCAAATGATGGGTATTTGCAATTATACACAGCTTTGGCATGAACTGACTGCCAGCCACTCTTTTCGTTTCGACGAAACTGGCCAGATATAGTAATTTTAGCAATATTGTGTGAAGTTTGTATTTCTCCGACTGTATTGTTTAAGTACTTATGTACAATTTTTGGTAATATTGTTGATTGTGTTTGTGTTGCTGGTGAAGTAAGTTGCACACTTTGAATAATTTTTTTAAATGCCGTTCGCTTGCGCTTTTTGTAAAGCAGATAATTAGCTGCTATAAGAAAAGCGATACTTCCTCCTAAACCGATTAAAAAAAGAGAAAATGGTGCGTTCATACTACCACCGTTGTTAGAAGTGATTCATAAAATAAAATAGGCAACTCGAAAAGCTGCCTATTTATTATTACATCAATATCAATTTATAGAAGTTCTACAATCATTGCGCTTGCTTCGCCACCGCCAATGCATAAAGTTACCAATCCATATTTGCCGTTAATGCGTCGCAAAGCATACAATAAAGTAGTTAGTAATCTTGCGCCGGAAGCACCTATCGGATGGCCTAATGCAATTGCTCCGCCATGGATATTCAGTTTTTCAATTGGTATATCTAATTTGTTTTTAGCGACTAATGAAACAACGGCAAATGCTTCGTTAATTTCGTATAAGTCTATGTCGTTCTTAGAGATACCAGTTTTTTTTATTGTGTTTTCAATAGCATTTATAGGTGCTGTTGTAAACCATTCTGGCTGATGGGCAAACGAAGTATGAGCTATTATTTTGGCCATAGGTTTTATACCAAGGCGATTTACTGAGCTTTCCGAAGCAACAACCACCGCGGCAGCTCCATCATTAATTGTGCTTGCATTTGCGGCTGTAACAGTGCCATCTTTTTTGAATACTGGACGTAATGATGGTATTTTATCAAATTTTACTTTCGATGGTTCTTCATCAGTTTGAACATTAACAACGCCGTTTTTTGATGTGATTGAAACAGGAGTAATTTCATCATTAAACCATCCATTTTTTTGAGCTTCTTGCGCACGCTGGTAGGAAAGAACTGTATATTCATCTTGTGCTTCTCGAGAAATGTTACATTCAGAAGCACATAACTCAGCAGCTATTCCCATGTGATATTGATTATATACATCCCATAAACCGTCATGAATCATTGAATCTACTAGCTCGCCATTTCCCATTCTATATCCAATTCTTGCTTTTGGCAATAGATATGGAGCGTTTGACATAGATTCTTGACCTCCGGCAACAACGATTTCTGCATCTCCACATCTAATTGCTTGATCAGCAAGCATTATGGATTTTAATCCGCTACCGCATACTTTGTTTATTGTCATGCAGGGAATAGAGGTTGGTAAGCCGGCATAAATTGCTGCCTGACGAGCTGGAGCTTGCCCAATGCCGGCAGCAAGCACATTGCCTATAATTACTTCTGATAAATTAGATTCTTGTACTCCAGAACGATTAACGGCTTCGCGCAATACAATAGCACCAAGTTTTGGTGCTGAAATATCTGATATAACACCTTGAAATGAACCAATCGGCGTTCGAACTGCTGAAAGAATATATGAATGTTTCATAATTAAATACGAGGTGGAATAATAATGAGTTATTTCGGTTCATTTTGTATTATTGGATTTGACTTTTGTAATTGGTCATCAAGCATAAGAAGTGCACCACCGTCATTGCCGATTAATTTCAGTTTTTGTAATATTTTGTCTGCCATTGTTTCTTCTTCAAGTTGTTCGGCAATGAACCAGTGAAGAAATACTTCGGTAGAATAATCATTGTTATCACGAGCGCATTTTACTATTTGATGTATTGATTGAGTGATAGAACATTCATGATTATAGATTTCTTGAACTGCTTCTATCGGACTATTCCATTCGCGGTTTGGAGAATCTATTGCCATAAAATCGAGTTTTGCACTGCGTTCAAGCATATAGTTGTAAATTTTCATGCCATGCAATAATTCTTCTTTTGCCTGTTCTTTTGTCCAAGTTTCAAATCCATCCAAATGCAATGTGTTAAAATAAGAAGAAACTGACAAATAAAGATATGAAGAATATAATTCTTTATTCATTTGTTTGTTTAGTAAGTCGAGTATGTCTTTGTGCAGCATAGTTTTATCCTATATGTGTATTTTTAGTTGCAATATGTCTCATATTTCAGATTTTTATAGAAATACATTTTAGCATACGATATTGCAAAAATACGATAATGTCATAAATTTTATGCAGGTAACTTGATGAGCGGATGTTGTCAATGCAGAAAACTGTTGTAATTTTTCGTAATTTGCATTAGATGTTTTAATAGCAAATTGATGATTGACAAGAATGATATCAGTATTGTTCATAGGTGATATTGTTGGTTACAGCGGTTTGCAGTTTTTGCTTCAGTCGTTTGACGAGTTAAAATTGCGATACTCTCCGAATTGTATTATAGTAAATGGTGAAAATATTGTAAACGGCAAAGGATTGAGCGAAAAAGAAGCGAATCTATTATTTGAAGCTGGTGTTAACGTGATCACAACAGGAAACCACGTCTGGGAAAATTGGCTTGCAAGACCGCTGTTATCTTCTAATGCTCATGTGCTTAGGCCTTTAAATTATCCTCAAGGCAATCCAGGTCGTGGATTTACACAAATAACGCTAAATAATGGTCTAACTATTGGAGTTGTTCAGTTGCAGGGTCGTACTTATATGCAGCCAATTGACTGTCCATTTCGAGCAGCTGATTTTGCAATGTCTAAGCTGCAAGGTTGCAATGCTGTTATTGTTGATTTTCATGCAGAAGCAACTGCAGAAAAAGCAGCTATGGGCTGGCATCTTGACGGCAGAGCAAGTGCCGTACTCGGCACACATACACATGTGCAAACTGCTGATGCTCAGATACTTCCACAAGGGACTGCATATATAACCGATGTTGGAATGACAGGACCTTATGATTCTGTACTCGGATTGCGAAAAGATATAGCACTTAAACGAATGATTTTGCAAACGGCGCATAAATACGAACAGGCAGATACACAAAATCGCGTTTGCGGCGTTTTCGTGATGATAGACGTCGAAACTAAAACTTCTGTTAAAATTGAATCTTTTGCTTATCCCACCTTTGAATCAACAAGATAATAATTATATACAATTAAGAGACAGCAGTGCATTATATAGAACAAAAAACAAAAATTCTCTGCACCATGGGTCCGGCAATAGCGTCTGTAGAAAAAATAGTTCAACTTGTTGAAGTTGGAGCAAATGCGTTTCGGCTCAACATGTCGCATGGATCGCATAAAGCTCACCACGCTAATATTGAAATAATTCGTAAAGCAGAAAAAATTCTTCGTTGTCACTTGCCAATAATAGCCGATTTGCAAGGACCTAAACTGCGAGTGGCAGATTTAAAAGACGGCGTAATCAGCTTGGTTAATGGCAGAGAAATGTATTTAGCTGATTTGTCGGTTTTACGCTCAAAAAAAATAATTCCGCCAGAAGATATTATACCGGTGGAATATCCCACAATAGCCAAAGATGTACATATTGGAGATGTAATTCTTTTTGACGACGGCTTAATGAAAGTTGTGGTGCGAGAGACAAACGGGATTATGGCAAGAGTTATCGTAGCTAATGGCGGTTTGCTTAAATCGAGGAAAGGCATTAACTTGCCAAATATCAATGTTAGTCAAAAAGCTTTGTCAACCAAAGATAAGCATGATGTAAAGTTTGCTGTGGAGCATAAATGCGATTTTGTGGCTTTATCGTTTGTTAGAAAGCCGGATGATATACGAGATTTGCGAAAATTGCTACATGCACTAAAAAGCGATATGTGGATTATCGCAAAAATAGAAAAACCAGAGGCGTTGTTGAGCATACAAAAAATAGTTGAAGTCAGTGATGCTGTTATGGTTGCAAGAGGCGATTTGGGAGTTGAAATTCCTGCCGCCCAAGTGCCTATGGCGCAAAAAAAAATAATTGCCATGTGCAATCGATTTGGCAAACCGGTTATAACCGCAACTCAAATGCTTGAGTCAATGATTCAAAATCCAAGGCCCACACGCGCAGAAGCAAGCGACGTGGCAAATGCAGTGTTAGATGGCACTGACGTTGTAATGCTAAGTGCTGAAACATCAGTTGGCGCTTATCCAACCGAGGCAGTTTCATATATGCGCACTATATGCACTGAGGCAGAAAAGCAGTTAATGCATGATGATGCTCACTTGAACAGAAGAGTTGTCGGATTGCGTAAAAGCGAACAAAATACTGATTTGATTGCTTCGGCGGCTGCTTCTATTGCCGAAGAACCGCGCATTAAGGCGATTTGCACATTAAGCTTGTCTGGTGAAACCGCGATGCTTATTTCGAATAAACGCCCGTTTGCACCTGTGGTTGCAATTACAGAACAGCCCAAAATAGCGCGTCGTGTAGGATTATTCTGGGGCGTATATGGATTGATTATCGAGAAGGTTGGAGCAACTGACGATACAATTGAGGAAATAAAGCGCCTTGTTGTGGATTCCGGTTATTTATCGTCTGGAACTTCTGTTGTAATAACAATTGGCAGACCATTGGTAGCTCGTTCACGCACTAATATGCTGTCTGTTGAAACAGTATAATAATGTCTAAAAAATTTAAATTTGTACCGCCCTCTGCAACAACTCAAGAAGATGATGCTCCGCCTAAAGGGAAGCGCTGGCAAGTGTTTGGCGTTCTTTTCTTAGCATCGATTTTAACTATTTTGTATGTAAATAATTCAATAAGAATTAATGAGTTGCTGCGCGACAGAGATCGTCTGCGCCACAATCTCGACTCAGTTCAAACTTCTGCTCATGGCATACAAATGCATATAATAAGATCGCAATCTGCCGAACGCATTGACAGCATTGCTCGTTTTTCGCTGCGGATGACGCGCAATCCGAACGCCCCAAAATTAATAACTATATCCGACAAAAAATAGCAGATTTTCGATGATACATTCCGAATCTGAAAATCAAACGATTGGAAAACAATCTCAAAAATATTCGCCAAAATCTTCGTTGTGGAAAATTGGACTAATTCAAACTATTTTGCTGTCTTTGCTTGGAATTATTGCTGTTCGTTTAGTGTATTTACAGCTTGTTATAAAAAATGATTTACAGTTGCAGGCGCGCCGTCAATATGAATCACGAATTGAGTTAAAGCCAAAAAGA
The DNA here is from genome assembly GCA_039810485.1 of Chlorobiota bacterium. Taxonomy (GTDB): domain Bacteria; phylum Bacteroidota; class Ignavibacteria; order Kapaibacteriales; family UBA961; genus JADZAA01. The sequence continues at coordinate 13,296 of JBDHXA010000024.1, forward strand.
GGAGCTATTTATGACGTTAATAATTTAGCGTTGGCTAGCTCTGCAATTAGCTATTCGTATGCTATTGACCCAAAAACCGCTGTAAATCCTGAACAAGTTGCGAGAATTGCAGCTTTTGTTTCCGGCGACTCAGCGTCAGTATGGCTTGAAAAAATAAAATCTTGTAAAACTTCTTTTTTATGGCTGTTTCGCGGCCGTGAAACGCCAATTCCAGAATTAGAAACATTATTGCGCCAAGGTGTTATTAGGATTGTTGAACCACGGCGCCGCTATCCGTTTCGTGAAATTGGCGGACAGGTTGTTGGAACGGCAAACGTAGATAATATTGGCGTTTCTGGAGTTGAAGTTGTTGCTGATTCTTTGCTGCGCGGCAAACCCGGCTATGCCGTAATGCTGCGTGATGGAAGAGGAACGATTCGCAGTGCTCTTGACGTGTCAAACTCACCGCCCTCAAACGGCGCAAATATTATTGTTACTCTCGATATGCGCTTGCAGCAAATAGCTGAATACGAATTGCGCAAAGGTATTGAAACATCTCAAGCATCTTCTGGAATTGTAATAGCAATAGAACCGTCAACCGGTGAAATACGCGCTATTTGCTCGTACCCTACATTCGATCCTACTTCTACAAGCAAATTATTGTCGGATGCAACACGAATTCGCGGTATTTCAGATATGTATGAGCCCGGTTCAACTTTTAAAATAGTTGCATCGGCGGCATTATTAGAAGAAAAAATGATAGCGCCGAGCGACAGCGTTTATGCTGAAAATGGCGTTTATCGAGTGGGAAATTTTGAGGTGAAAGATACCCATCCTTTGGGAATGATAACATTTCGTCAGGCGCTTGAACAATCGAGCAACATTGTGTTTGCCAAAGAAACAATGAAAATACCTGACGGCAAATTCTATAAGTATGCGCGAGATTTTGGTTTTGGCGTTCTCAGCGGCATAGATCTTCCTGGCGAAATTTCCGGAGTACTAAAAAAACCAAGGCAATTTGACAAAACAAGCAAAATGTTTATGGGTTATGGCTATGAATTATCCGCTTCAGCTCTGCAGATAACAGATGCTTATGCAGCTCTTGCAAATGGCGGCGTTTTAATGAAGCCATATATTATTAAGAAGGTAATCTCTGATGACGGTCAAAATGTATTCACTGCAAAGCCGCAAGCAATACGCAGAGTCGTGTCGGCAGCTACAACCGCTGCTTTGACAAATATGCTTACGGGAGTAGTAGAGAACGGAACTGGATCTGAAGCTAAAATAGCCGGCTTGGAAGTGGCCGGAAAAACTGGAACTGCACAGCAAGTTGTCGAAGGTATTTATTCAAAAGAGGCGTATACTGCATCGTTTGCAGGTTTTTTTCCGGCTAAAAATCCAAAACTTGTAATGGTTATTATGTTAGATCACCCAAAATCGGATATATATGGCGGTAAAACTGCGGCTCCTATTTTTAGGAAAATTGCTGAACGATGGGCTGGAGGCATAGGCGTGGAAAACGCCGAAAAACAGCAAAATCAACAGTTTTCAATTGATTCAACGATAGTTCCGGAAGTGCGCGGAATAATATCGTCGGGTGCTGATGATATTTTGCATGGCAATGGATTGCGGATGATGAAGCAATATGATGGCATAGTTGTTCGCCAGAACGTTCAACCCGGAATAAAAGTCAGGCGCGGAAGCAGTATTATTGTTGAAACGCGGCCAATTATGACTGAAACTTCTAAGAATTTTCAAAAACAGAATATGACTTTCTCAAAACCGGATGTGAGAGGAATTTCATTGAGAAGAGCTTTGGCAATTCTCCACAATTCTGGAGTTATGGTAAAAGCGACAGGACGCGGAAAAGTTGTTAATCAAATCTGGAAAAGCGACTCGTCATTTTGCACAGTTGAATGTAAAAATTAGCTACGATCGAATCTTCACAATAGTTAATTTTTCTATATAACGAAAATCATCAACACTACTCAGCAGGTCGCTCTACGACAATTTCTACTGTGCGCGAGTAAAATCTGCCTTCCGGCAGAGAATTGTCGTATAGTTCTACATCCTCGCCTTTCCCATCGTAATTCTTAGTATTAAGTTGCTTGGCAGCAGCTATGGCACGCTCCGTCGAAAGTCGCCGATTATGGTCGGCGTCACCGATGCGATCTGTATAGCCTATAATTGAAATTGAAGCATCGGAAGTCAATTGCTTCCGAATATAATCCATAATGTATGAGTTCATACCGCTAATTTCAGATTTATCGAAATCGAAGAGAATCAAGCTGTAACGATCAATGATTTTATCTTTTACACGAGTAGATCTTTTCTTTTGTATTGTGATTTGCTCAACTGGAATTGTGCTGTCGGCAGTTGCGGTAAGATTCATGCTGTCTGTAACGCTTAGATGATAATTCAAGGCGGCAGCGCCGACAACTGCATCAGGAGTGCGTTGCAATTCCCATTCAACATAGCGAGGCGGCGAGCCGACGCCTTCAAATTTCTCTGATGAATTGATGTTTTTACCTGCTGATATTTCCCATGCAATAATTGAGCGTTCTCCTTGTGCCTGGGGATAAAATCGAAGTTTAGGCGGCGATATTTCTCTATATATTTCTTGTGCAAATACCGGTTCTAGAATAGATTGAACATCCGAAATGATTTCAACGCGGCGATTTTCAGGAATACCATCAGGATTGTTGAGATTAGATGGATTTTCCGGTAAGTTTCGGCTTTGAATTATCATTCTCTCGGGAGCAATTTTCCATACGGACGCAAGATAATCGCGAACTGTTTCAGCGCGATGGCGAGAGAGAGAAAGATTGTTCTTCTCGCTTGCATTTTCGGAATTGCAGCCAATCAAAGTAATCTTGGCCGATGGATTATCGCGCAATCGTTTGCCAATTATGTTCAATATATTATGATATGTATCTAATGTGCTGGCGTTAAAATGACTATTGATTGAAAATTTGTTGGTTGCATCGGTATTGATCTGATTATAGCGCAAAGGCAGCTCTGATGAATTTTCATCAAAGAAAATATAATTTAAAAGAGGTTTTACATTCGTTGAAAGAAATTCTTCAACATGAATTTTGACAGCAGGGGTTTCTGCGCCATCGTTTTCTACGCCTTTTGCGATAATATGAGCCGTTGGCGGCAAGGGTAGAGGCGGCGGCGGAATAGGAAGCGTTACAATGGATGATTTTTTTTCGGTGTCATCTTGTATGGATTCAATAGAAATAGCGTCGCCGGGAATATATCCTATTGAAACTCCAATTCGCAAAGTATTGATACTCCAATCAAGATTATTTGTCACATGCGATTGATTGAGCGCAATGCTGTACAATATTTCGGGTGAAATATAGCAGCCGCCGGAAAATCTCCCATAATTATCCTGCTTCATTGTTGAAAGCGGAAAATCAGCGCTCATTCCAGCGATTATTGCAAATCCTAAAGCATTTGCTTGCGGAATATTATCTGTTGCTTCGTTGCGAATGCGCCTGCCATTTTCAAACGTCCCGGTATTAGGCTGAATTAGTGTTTCAAATTGAGAAAATCTTGCTGAAATTGGCGTTGAAGCTCTGAAACCGCCTATAAAATTAAAAGGTCCAAATGCGTTATATTGTACTATTGGTTCGATTCCTAGCATTGGAAGCGAGGTTACGAGAGTGTGGCGAATAGTTGCCGGTATTGCGCCGCTAACCACAGTTTGCTCATTACGTTCAAGAGTCCCGCTGAAGCCGAATATTCCAGCGCGAAGTGATGATGTCAAGTTATTTATAATTGGAAAGCGATAATAAAGACCGCCGACAATTCCATTGCCATATCCATTTGTAAATTTGTCGCAACAATTGGGATAGCCGGAAAACTCTTTGAAATCAGCATGATGAAAATTTAAATTATATCCGCCACATATTCCGTAAGAAGAATATTTTGTACTGAAGTTTTGTGCAATCAGTGTATTGCTAAGCGCAATGATTGACAATAAGATGAGATAGAGGCGCATTATTTTATCGTTGTTGATATCGTGTGCGATATTTGTGAGCAAGTTCTGTCTGTCTGCTCTTTAGCGATACAACACGACCTTGCACATAAGCGAGTTCTACGTTATTACTTTTACCATCGAGGGCATTGCCTGTTGAAACAAAAAGAGTGGCGTCCTTTCCCACATCAAGAGAGCCAATGCGGTCAGATATTCCAAACATTTCGGCTGGCGAGAGGGTTAGAGCTCTTATGGCGTCGGCTTCAGAGAGACCAAAAGCAAGAGCTGAGCCAGCTTGGAAAGGCAGGTTTCGCTGCTGCCAAGAACCGTCATCGGAAAAAGCAAATTTTATTTCTTTTGCAGCCAATTTTGAAGGAAGTATGTAAGAGATATCATAATCATCCTCATCGCGCATGGGCAAACTATGGGTTCGGCTAATTATTAAGGAAGCATTTGAAGATTTGAGTTCATCGAGACATAGCATAGCGTCGCGAGCTCCTGCAATAATAACGTTTAAATTGAAGTATCGAGCAAAATCCAAACTACCAATGATTTGACGATATTCATTTGCATAGATTACTACAGGTAAGTTTTGTTCGAAAATTGAGCGCATTGCTTCTAAGCGAATATCTTTTGCTTCGTCTGCTAAACCGGCGCATGCCGCAATGGAATATGCCTTGGCTTTAGAAAAAAAATCATATAAAGCTCTAATTGCTTTTTCATTGTCTTTGCGCTGTTCGTCCGGTGTTTTGCGAGCATAAGGACCGGTATATACACTATATAGCGGGAAATTTACTGCGATGCACGACTTCGCTTTAATTGCTATGTCTTCTTTTGTCCAACCGTCTAACATCATCAAGCTTCCTATGCCGGATACAATTCCATCTGTTGGTATAACATTGGCAAATAAAATTCCATTGCTTCGAATCGTTGGGATAAGTTCGCTGTCTGGATTATATGCAGTTGCAGCGATGGCATTAGGATTAAACATACCCGTCTCAGAAAGATCATTTGTAGCGCGCACCGCATCAAGTTCCGTTATTCCTATTGTAGTTGATGGAGCGGTAAAGCCGGGATAAACAAATTTTCCTTGACAATCTATTATTTCAGCGTTGGATGGAATAGCAACGGAACTGCCGACAGCTAATATTTTTCCGGCATCAAAGACTATCGTGCCATTTTCAATAATGCCGTGTGAAACAGTATATAACCGCGCATTTTTCAAAACAATTGGCTTTTTTTGTGTCGAACCGGGTATTTCGTCGTGAGCTGAGGCGACAATACAATAAAAGATGACAGTAAAGAATAACGTTAATCGAAGCAGCATAAAATGACAAAGAATTGTTTTGGTGTTGATTGATTGGAAAGAGATATGATAAATTGGCAATAATAAAACATAAGAACCGAAAAGTACAAAAACGTTACAATAAACTTAGAATAGAAAGTGAGACGCCCTTAGACGTCACCACTCGTCTAAGGGCACTCCCCTTCTCACCTTTTCACCACCACAACGAAAGGAAATCACTTTATTATGAAAACCTGCCGCAAAAATACATCGGGAAAGGAAGCAATGCAAGTAATATTTTTGTGAAGGATTAAATAATTGTCAATGCTTTTCAAAAGGCTTAAATAAAAGATGGTTAGAGTGCCTTAATTGTAAAATCAAAGTATGTTTCTCATCTATATTTCTCTTTTATCTCATAAACAATGCAATAAATTTTCGCGAAAGCCAATGCTTTGACAATAAATTTATGTGAGCTTAAAATAAAAAAGCCCTTCTTAAAAAGAAGGGCTTTGAGTAATGCGAATAAATCGCTTTGGCAGTTATTTTCCAACCACCAAAGTGCGCACATCTGTATATTGACCGGATTCAAGACGGTATGAATAAACTCCTGATGGCAGTCCGAGTGAAGCAATGTCAAAAGTTACTTCGTATGATCCGGGGGCTTGAACCTGATTAACCAATGTGGTAACATATTGGCCTAATTGATTATAGATGGCAAGTGTTGTTTTGGCTTCAATGCCAATAGAATATTCAACTTTGGTTTCACCATTGGTTGGATTTGGCGTTGTAGCCATTAAGCCATATTGAATGCCGCTTCCGCTAATTGTACGAATATTATCAGCGCATACTTCGTCAATTTTAAGCAAGCCCGGAATATCGTGAACGGTTACGTACGGGCGACCTATTACTGCCAATTCACAAGGCAAGAGAGTTTTGCGCTCTACGCTAAGATAAGCATTCATGGTAAAGCGGAAGAGAACACCAGAACCTTTCAAATTTACACCGCTGTTTTTTACCATATCAACCATAAATTCACCTGGATTTGATGTTTTAACTGCTTGTAAAACAGCCCAGCCATTTGTTAATGTACCGTCGGTTTTGATATTTTGGACTCCTTCAACCGGTTCGGCAACGATTGGATTGTAACGTACAAACGCCTTAAATTCATCAACGTTAGCAGGATCAAGATTGGCATCTGTCAGATCAAAATCAATAACAACTGATTGACCTGGCTTTGCTCGGTAATCGTCGCGGATTTTAACCACAGAAATAATGGCGTCGCCTTCGCCAACAAGATTTGAGTGTACGATTGAATTAGGGAATGTTCCGCCTTCCCATTCTACTTCATACTCTACGCGAGCATTATAAACCCGCGTTTCTGTCGGACTGAAATCAACAGAAACAGGAACTGTTTGTCCAACTTCTAATGGAAATGGAGGTTGTGGTGATTTGATGCTAAAGTAATTCATATCAGAATCAACAACTTCCATTCTAATGACAGTGCCTTTTACTTCGCCATTGTTGATAATAGACACTGCTCCTGGATATGGACCAACTTTAATGTAATGTTTACCATAATTATAATCGGTAGTTGTTACGCTTGGAGCTTTATCTTGATAAGCTTTGCCAATTAATATGGTTTTCGGGGTTTCTGGAGCATCACTTTCCACTATAAGTTCTGCTTGATAAGAGCGTATTTGTGTTGGCTTAAAGTTAATTGGAACGTCAATCTGTCCGTTTACATTAAGCAAATCGGGATAGGAAATAGAGAATGACGGATCAATTTCAAAAAATGCCTTATCAGCACCTTCAATGCGCAAACCTGTTGTTTTATTGGTTAATGTCAGAACCATTGTGCCGTTGCTTTTTACCCAAGAATTATCCGACTTGACTGTGCCCATCAAAATTGTTCCGTAGTCAATTTGCGGAAGCATGTCAATATGTGGCTGAACGCCAATGCCTTTGAGTGTGGAAGTTGAAGTTTTTTCTACTCCATTATCCATGCCGGTTAATGTGAGTGTAACCTCATAAGGACGTTCTCCATTTCTGGTCCCGACAACCCATTCCGGTTTAAAAGCAACCTGAAGAGTTCTTGGCGGATCTTTTGGATTAAGCGTTTGCGCCACGTCTGCAATGGGAACAACAAAATAAGCGCCGTCAGGACCAGTTACCGTTAGTTTAACATTTTGCAATTGAGTGTTGCCTGAACTTCCATAATTGATTGTGGCGGCATATCCATTAGATTTTATAGATGCATCTACAAAATTGTCAAGAACGCGTCGTTCTTTCCAATCATAAGGCTCGATATAAAGAGCTGCCTCGATGCCTTCGCCATCCCAATCTGAGTATAGTTTAACTTGATCGGTATTTCCAACAAAAAGAGCTCGTGTCTTGTGCGGAACGCCAACTTCTGTTAAAGGATTATAATATGTAGTGAAATAGGAAGTTTGCCCGGGAGCTAATTCTAACGGCAAATTCAAATTTTCAACTTTTGGGAAGTGATTCTTATCTGCATCTGGCCAGCTCATGCTTGTTAATACAACTTTAACGTCAGAGATATTCTTTATTGCAACATCTTTTTTGCGAAGTTGATTTACAGGTACTTGTCCAAAGTGGGCGTCGTCTATATATACTTTGGGAACCGAAGTATTGATACGCACTTCAGCAAGAGATTTTGGATAGCAAGTAAGCTCGGCAATGATAGAATCCTTTGTGTTGCGTCCGGGGGTAATACCTGTGCCGGTTACTTCAACAATTTTAGATTCTAGCGGCTGAAGCGTCAACGGGAAGTCGTTTGAAGCAAAAGCAAATTCCTTTTCGCCGTATTTTAGTTTGAGTGTCTGAACTGTTACTGGAATTTTGCCCGGATTCGTTAAAGTAAATTTTGTTGTAAGTGTTTGACCGATGCCAACCGTTTTAAAGTCATATAGAGTCGGCGCTATAATAAGTTGCTCTGGCTCATAAGTATAGGTGCGCATGAGAAATTTGCCTGAGCGACTAACAACACGCACAACTGCAACAGCGGGTTTATACTTGTCAATAACATTTAATTTAAAGGTGGCAATTTTATCGCCAGAGCGAAATTTAGGAGAGAGCTCAAATGAGTAATTATCTGATTGGTCGTCAATCATTCGAATATTGAAAATGCCAGCGCAAGCAGCATCACTTGGTAGAGATTTGGCAGTTGCATCTACATTGCCGCATACAATTTTATCTTCAAGAGTTAAAGAATCAGGGCAAGCGGTTGCAAAGTTAATTCCTGTTGGATAACCATAAGCATAGCCATCTTTTGTATAATCATAGTTTCCATAGGCATACGCAGCAAATCTTCCGCCTTCAATCGTGTGATCGCCAGCCGATACTTGCTGTGCAATATAACTGTATTGAGTTCCGGCGATTGGTTTAATGGCTCCAAGAAATGCTGTGCGGAATGGCTTCCCGTCAAATTTTAAACCGCCTTCATCTTCTGTATAATAGGTAATATAGACAAAGTTATCTGTGAATTCCGAAGAACGAAAGATGGCGTATTTAGTCCAGCGCTCGATAGGAGCTAGTACAATCAACATTCCCATTCCATTGCGTGAAGGATTTTCAACATCTTCGCCTTTATCAATGCCATTAACAACATGGTCACGCCATGCTTTGCCATAATGACCAACTAACACAGGTTTAGATGCTTTGTAGTGAGCCGCAAGCTCTTGATTAGAAATATCAAAGTACTTACCTTTATCAATACGCTGACAGATTAGTTTGGCGCCGCTACCGTCTTGGCGCATCTGATATATTTGCGTGTTGTCTTGCGTTGCCACAAAACGAATTAGATCGCCGGCATCATTTGGATCAACGTTTTTAGTACGATTCATATATTTCAACGGAGCCGAGATATATTCAGTACCAAGAAGCTCAACAGGCCACATCATTTCCATGTACATATTACGCATAAAGTTAGCAGGCCGGCCAAGCATTGTTGCATTATAATTGGGATATGCGCCTTTTGTATGTCCGGCTAATACTCCGATAGGTTTGTCTGCTTCTATAAGCGTGCCTGTTAAATCGCCGCCAACAAAGGTTAGCGCTTCGCGCTGAGCTGCGCGTATAAGGTAAGTTTCGCCTTTATTAATTGTAATTTCGCGTGATGATCCGATTCTTACGCCGCCTTCTGTTTCTGCTGTAGGTGTATATTTTACAGTTGTTCTGTCTTCTACACCACAGATTAGAATTTGTGAAGGTCTCATTTGGTCAGTTTTGTCTTGATAAAGGTTTAGCGTATAGTATTTACGACCTAACCAATCTACCGGAATAACGCGATATGCCTCTCCAGACCATCTGTAGCTCAAAAACACAGTAACTGAAATAGGATCTGGCGCGGTTACGTGCAGGCCGAGCTGTTTAATTTCTTCGCTCGTCTTATTCATAAATGATTCCGGAATCGGAATTGCCGTTACTTTATTGGCCGGAATGGTTTTGCTGACTTTAAAGCCTTGCCCCAATCCTTCCAGAGTTGCCAGCGTATTGACTTTGCAAGAAATAAATACTTGAATGGGCACGCCGCGTGATGCTTCGCCATTTTCGATCCAACAATGAGGAATGCCAAAAAAGTACTCTGTACTTTCTGTAATTTGCTCGGAACCTGTTTCATCACCGGCCCAAACAACAGGAGACCATGCAAGCAAAAAAGCTGCAAACAACGAAAGGATTCGCCATGCCGACGACAAGGTAGAAAAACGGTTCATGGAAAAACTCCGATAAGAATATTGTAATTAGAAAATTATATTTGTAGTATCTTTTTAGATGTCTAAGTATATTAAAATACGAAATTTTATTATTCTTGCAAGAAATATTTTTGATTATCTTGTAATTTTAATTATTGATATGTTGTTACAATGAAGTGTAATTGAGAAGAGTTGCAGCAATTTCACGTTCTTAATGTACTATTTTCTAAAGTTCTTACAATTATGTAACGATAAAATTTTTATGCTAAAAAATCTATTTTTGAAATTTCTATTATTCACAATGGGAGTATGTAATTGTAAGGCAGAAAATGTAATAAACATCGTAAACAAAAGTGCCGCAACGATATGTATGTTTCATTGCGGCACATTTCAATTTGAAGGTTTTTATTTCTATTGCATCGAATTTAACGAATAATGCTGATGGGTAGTATTTGCATTATGCCTTGCGCTTCAATGCGGCAGAAATATAATCCGACTGCCAAATTTGATATGTCTATTGTTGCAACATGCTCTCCGGCCGATAGATCGCCAAGCTTTTGCTCTAAAATTTCTCGTCCGGTCATTTCTAACAATTTGACGCTTACATCACCAACTTTTCCAATGCCAAAACGAATTTTTATTGATTCATTTGCTGGGTTTGGTGTGCTGCCCGCAATATAGTAACCCATATTTTCGTAATTCGTAACACCAGAAGGCAAAGAAATTTTTACTTTTGATATTTCTGAGAGTGTAGTATCGCATTTCCCAATAATTGCGCAGCGATAATCTCCAGAATCGGCAAGAGTTGCGTTTATCAATCTTAATTCTGCATATTGAGCGCCATCTATTGGAGTATTTCCTTTGAACCATTGGAATTTAACGGGGCGTTTTGCAGTATAGCGCACATATAAATAAATACCGCCGCCTACTTCTGTTGTCAATATTTTTTCCGGCTGTTCGGTTATTATCGGCTTGTCAAAAGTTGAAATAACAGCTATTCTAGAAGTATCAATACCGCAAGAAGTTGATATTACACAATAATAGATTTTTGCTCTGTCTGATGAATCAGGGGCAGTCACATTGAGTGTATCTGCCGTCGCATTTTGCACCATTATACTATCTTGATACCATTGATACGACACATTGCTTAAACTCAAAGCGGCGATTCGAAGTGTTGTATTTTCTAACGGACAAAACATTCCAGATTGTGGCTGTTCCGTTATTGTTGCTTTTGAACCGACTGTGAGTATAGCGCGACGAGACTCAACAGCAGCATTGCCAGGACCAAATACCGCAACCCAATATGAACCTGTATCAGAAGGCGTAATATTCTGTATTGTAAGAGTATTGCTTCCAACACCTTGATATTTTTGTCCGTTTTGAAGTTTTTCGTTGTTTCTAATCCATTGATATGTCAAAATAATTCCTGTTTGATTAGATGTTGCAACTGAATGGAATTGGACGCTGCTTCCAACACATCCGAGAGCCGAATCCGGTTGAGTGGAAAATTGTATTGCAGATTCTCTGAATCCCCCGCTTTGAGTAACAGCTGTTCCGCAAGGCAAATTGCCGCTGATAACGCAATTATAATTGCTGCCGACATCTGAAGCGTGGAAATTATGAATTATTAAAGTTGGTGAATGAACTCCGCTGATTCGAGTGCTGTTTTGAAGATTCTGCGTGCCGCGTCGCCATTGATACTTGTGATTTTCAGTTCCCATAACATCCACAGATAGCTCTACGCGAGAACCGATTGCAGCAGGTTTAAATTCTGGTTGTTTTAAAATTTTAATTGGCGGTGTAACAAATACTGTTGATATGCGGCTGACTGCTTGAGAACATGGTGCGTTGCCGGTTACGATACAACGATAAAGACCAGAAGTAAGCGTCGTGGAATTATTGAGGAAAAGCGTTGTGTCATTAGCTCCAGGAATGTCAATCCCGTCTTTTTGCCATTGATATTTAATTCCTGTGCCTCTTGCCTGCGTTATTAATCTGATGTTGTCGCCAACACAGGTATTTACAGAAACGGGATCTTGCGTAATAACTGGCGGGATAAAGATTGAAAACGGTGCTGATGACCCAAATGCGGTTCCGTGCTCAATATCATTTACGCGAATTTGATATATACGGCTGGAATCAGTAATGCCAGATATTGTCCATTGATAAGTTTGTGCTGAGCCACTTATATTATCTGCTATGACCAATGGCAGCTCAGATCCTTTATATAGTTCTAAACGGACAGATTGAACTCCGCGAGATTTCCATGCTATAGTTCCCGTACCGTTTGCACAATATACCGAACCGTTTGCCGGTGCCGATACAAGCGTAATTTGAGGGGTTTTAAAATTAATAGCTGGTGAAAGTCCTGATATTGGGCTAATTGTGTTAACTCCTGACCATATACCATCATTATCTGTCCAATAACGAACCAATGAGCCGTTCGAGCTGCGTTCTTCAATGCGCTGTATGCCAGAGGGAAGATTATTCGGAATCAATGTTGCCCAAGAACCGTTTAACAATTCCAATTGTTCGAAAAATAACGCTGGTCCGGTTGTAGGTCCTGTGCGCAGAGTTGTTCCTATACTTTCAACTATTGCAGTGGTAATCGGATTGCCGCTTCCGTTTTCATTGTCATAAAATACTGCATAATTTTTGGGTTGCATGCTGCTTATGCTATCATAAATTCCTGTGGCATTTGTCGAAAACTGACCAAATTCTAATGTTTTTGATGGAATGGAAGCAGTAAGAGTATCGCTTGGAAAACCGGGCGCATCAGTAAGGAATACGCGCCAATATATATTTGTTCCTTCAGCAAATCTGGCATTACCGGTCGTTACAATATTTACCCAAAGCGTTTTGGAAGTTTGTCCGTCGCTTGTTGTGAATGAAGAGTAATCAGGCGGTATGTTTGTTGATGTAAGCGATTTTGCTGAAGATGAAAAAAAAGTGCCGTTTTCATCGCTATAATGAATATTATTTCCCGCTCCGGCTCCAACTTCATTTATTGTTGAGCAAATACTTGTAAAATAACGATATTGCGTGTTCGGAATAAGGTTGTCGAAACGCATGAGTGCAAAAGAAGGCAGACGTGAAGCATCGCTTGCAGATTTAATATATTGCGGCACCGCAATGGGCGTCATTGCAATTGCAGGGCTTACGATAATTGAAGAGCTTGTAGCTTGAGAAAGCCCGGGAGTCGTTGCTGAAATTGTGTAATTTCCAGCATCGCTGAATGATAAATTATTAAAAGTAGCAACGCCATTAACTAACGGCTGAGTTTTTGTTCCGCTTAATGTCCCGTTTCCTGATGAAACTGCTATGGTAACATTCCCTTGAAATGACGGATCAAGAGTGCCGTTCGATTGTCGTGCTTCTACCGTAAAAGGTCGAAGCAATTTACCGGCATTGGCACGACTTTGCAATCCTACAAATGCTTGACCAGTCGCTCCGGCTCCAACAGAGAATGGCGCGCTCGTTCCTGCACCTAACATATCGCCCGAAGTGCGCATGGCCGATATTCGTACATTGGATTGAGCTGTGTTGTACGTAATGCCTGAAACAATTACGCTAGTATTTCCAGCTGCTATTGTTCCAGTCAGATTGCCGCCTAAAGTCCCTGAGCCCGACGCTAACGAAAGCAAAAAACTAGTATTCTGGGCTACAGCGGCAGGATTTCCTCCGGCATCAACAGATTGAATTGTAGCACTAAAAGAGCTTGTTGTGGAGGGAGATGCAGGCGTTATCGATCCAACGGCAAAGTTTGCAGGAGATCCAAGAGTGGATATGCTTGTTACAAAAATATCATCCAAGCTGATGCGTGGTCTCTGCCCTCCGCTATTTGCGGCGACAGAATAATATTTCCAGCGCAAATAAACTGCTGATTGATTATTTACTTCGATGGGCAAATCAATAGGTCCAATTGTTTGAATATTATTAACAGCTTTTCCGGCAGATGAGTATTCTGCCGGTCCGGGTGCGTCTGTCCATGTACCGCCTATTCCTAAACGATATTGCAGGCGTATTGCATATTCACGCGGAGTCGGACTGCCGTCTCCTTGCGCTAATAATTGACAGGTAAATGTTACTCTGACGGTAGCACGGTTTAAAGTGTTGATTCCAGCAACTGCTGCACCTATATTGCCGGCAGTACCGATATTTAGAAAAGCTATTCCATTATCATCTAATCCGTTAATTCGACTGCCGATCCCGCCATTGTATGCTCCGACGTAATCAGAGGTCATATCCACGCCTAGTCCGGGGTCTTGTGTTCCAGTGCGTTGAAACACCATATTGGCAGGATATGTGGCGGCTGAGCTTGCAGCTGGCCATGAAGTCATTGAAAAATTCCCTGTCGACAAATCGAAAGGCGTTGGATTTGATTGCGCTGATGATTTAGAAACAGCGCTGGCAAAAAGAGCTATGATAATCAGCGATGCAAAGCCGATCCTTTGCAAATTTTTCATGTTTTTTTCATTTATTTGTGAAACAACATAAGATTTTATACCAATTTATGCAAAAATACCGACTACGTCTAAAAACGTTGCTTTAATGCCTTGTAAATTGAAAAATAACGTAGAAGATATGAATGTTAAAACACATTGCCTAAACATTGTTTGCATGAATATAATTATTTGATAAATGCTAAATAACTATTGATAGCTGCTAATAATTTATATGCAAAATTCGAGCGATTTACTAGCAAACTAAATTATTCTTTTTTTGGCGATTACTGCCTATTCTGCTTGCTTCCTTTGTAATTTTGCCTTACTTTATGCTTTTTGTGGAACGATGCTTGCACGTATTATGCTTCTTTCTCTTTTTGTTAGAAACTTTGCTTTGGTAGAAGAAATTACAATATTGTTCTCCAACGGCTTAAATATTATAACAGGAGAAACCGGAGCGGGAAAATCAATATTAGTAGATGCTCTGATGATGGTGTTTGGCGAGCGCGCTTCTGCCGACATGGTGCGCTCAGGAGCAGAAAAGTCAATTGTAGAAGGCATTTTTGATATTGCTCATAACGCAGACGCGATGCGATTGCTTGCTGAACGCGGATTTGAAAATGATGGCGGATCGCTTATTTTGCGGAGAGAATTAAGCGCAAAAGGAACTTCTAGATGTTTTGTAAATGATTCGCCGTCTCCGCTTGCTTTTGTCCGTGAACTAGGAAATTTATTAGTTGATTTTCACGGACAGCATGATCATCAATCATTGCTCCATTCAGAACATCATATAACTCTTTTAGACAATTCGGGAGTTCCGGCATTGCTGCGAACTGAATATCAAAAAATATATTTTCATTTGCAAGAATTAAGCCGCTCGTTGATTGAATTGAGAAGCAATGAGCAAAATATGCGTAAAGAACGCAGTTTCAAAGAGTTTCAATATGCGGAATTAGAGCTTCTCAACCCCGTTGAAGGCGAACAAGAGCAGTTGGCTTCAGAGCTTAATTTAATTGAAAACGCCGAAAAAATCCATGAAATAAGCAGCGAAATTTATTTTCTGATGTATGGAGATGATGCTTCTGTGCGCGATCGTTTAACTAAAACATTGAATCTATTAGAGCAGCTGCGCCTATATAATAGTGATGTTGATGATTATATTGCAGAATGCAAGCAATCAATTGCAACAGCCGAAGAAACAGCCAAATTTATTAAAGACAGCGAAAACAGCTTGGATTTTCGACCAGAACGAATTGAATTTCTGCGAGAGCGCTTGCAGCAATATTCGCGAATGAAAAAAAAATACGGCGAAAATTTGCCCGATTTGTTCAAAACTTTGAGTATGGAACTAGAATTTTCTGAAAATTTTGAAGCTGAGATTAACAGATTGCGCATTGAAATTGCAAAATCACGCAAAGCTCTTAATGCGGCCGGCGCCGAGCTTACAAACAAAAGAAAACAACAGGCCGAAACTCTTAAAAACGGAGTAGAAAAAATACTGCATGATTTAGGAATCCCAAGCGCTAATTTTGTGGTAAGAATTGAACAAACATTTAAAGAAGATATTGCAGAACACGAGCTTGCGGCAGAGCGCAATGGAAAATATTTGTCGGCTTATTCCAACGGTCTCGACCATGTAGAATTTTACGTTTCGATGAATAAGGGAGAAGAATTGAAATCCTTGGCGCGTGTAGCTTCCGGAGGTGAAATTTCAAGAGTTATGCTGGCTCTTAAAACCATTGCAGCTGATAATGATCGTCTACCAATGCTTGTATTTGATGAAATTGATGTTGGAATTAGTGGTCGAATAGCTCGCAAAGTCGGTTTTGCAATGCGCTCGTTATCAGAGTTTCATCAGGTTGTTGCAATTACTCATCTTCCACAGATAGCATCTCTTGCCGACAATCATATTTCGGTTGAAAAATCCGAGCATAGCGGAAGAGCAATTGTGTCGGCTAAGACACTTCACGGAGAACAGCGTGCGGTGGAAGTTGCAAAGCTTATCGGCGGCGAGGAAGTTACCGAATCTGTGTTGCGTAGCGCTCGCGAGCTTATCCAAACTGCCGATAATCAAGAGAAGTAATTATGCTGATATTCTACCGAAAATACTGCTGTCTATAATGTTTAATTGACAATTATGAAATTTGGCACTTTTGAAATAAGACCTCTCTTTTTGCTGCTGGTGTTTATGCCAGTTTCTTTTATTCTTTTCTTTGCCCAAGCTAATTCTGTTCTCATTTTCTTTGCATCATGTCTGGCCATTATACCGCTGGCAGGCATTATTGGCGATGCCACCGAGCATCTCGCCGAGCGAACTGGCCCGGGAATTGGAGGACTGCTCAATGCCACATTTGGCAATGCTACCGAGCTTATTATAGCATTGATTGCAATTAAAAATGGATTGCATGATGTAGTAAAAGCATCGCTTACCGGTTCGATTATAGGAAACATTTTATTGGTGATAGGAGTTAGCATTGTGGCGGGAGGAATAAAGCGTCCGCGCCAAACATTTGAAAGGACATCCGCAAGTTTGGGCGCTTCACTAATGGCCTTGAGCGCCATTGGCTTGCTTATACCGGCAGTTTTTGATTTTGTTGTGGGACAATCCGGGCAAATTCGCGAGCGAGAGCTGAGTTTAAATATAGCTTTTGTCCTTGCTGCGATATACGTATTAAATCTAATTTTTATGCTTCGGACGCATAAATATCTTTATTCGCGTCGAGTGAAAGAAACCGAAACATCATCAGTCAAAATCGAGCAGGCATCTCATTTTTGGAGTATAAAAAAATCAATTGTTGTATTGTGCATTACTATTGCTTTTGTTGCAATAATTAGTGAATTTTTAGTTGCAACGGTAGAAGAAGCGACTCATGTTCTTGGTATGACCGATGTTTTTATTGGCGTCATTGTAGTTGCTATAATAGGAAACGCAGCCGAGCATAGTTCGGCAGTTTCTATGGCTGTAAAAAACAATATGGATTTAGCAATGAATATTGCAGTCGGATCAAGCATACAAATTTCATTGTTTGTTGCGCCAATGTTAGTGTTTTGCAGCTATTTTATTGGCAATCCAATGGATTTGCTATTTACTCCATTCGAAGTTATCGCAGTTGCTGTAAGCGTATGGCTCTTTAACATCATAGCGCAAGACGGCGAAACTCATTGGATGGAAGGAGCATTATGTCTTGGCTTATATTGTATTATCGGCATGGCATTTTATTATCTGCCGTAAATACAATCAATGTATATCAAGCCAAATCTAAAATTCGAGTTTATCAATAAGAAGCCAAATGCAGAATATTTTTTTTCGTCAAAAGTTACATGTTCGCCAATTGTATCCCAAAACACTTCCGAAAAGGATAGAAAATATTTGTTATTTTCTTGTTGTCTGCATTCATTGCAAACTTCACCGTTCTGAGGCGCAAAGCAAGTGCGACAGATTTGGATTTCAGATGAAGTTGAATTGAGATATCCCATATAATTGTTATGCAATTGTGATTTATACCGATAAATTTGCCGTCAAAATAAGATAGCAGCATGAAAATTCAACAATATTCTCAATATTTTCTACTATAGAAATAATGCAGCACGATATTATAGGTAAAGAAATACAATGTTTGGACAAAGGATTTGTGCGTCTTGTGGATTACATGGGCAGCGACAATGCAATAGTGCAGGCTGCGCGTGTTTCGTATGGCTCCGGGACAAAGAAAGTGCATGAAGATCGGGGTCTTATCCGCTATTTGCTTCGTCATAGCCACACGACGCCATTTGAAATGGTAGAATTTAAATTTCATATTAAACTGCCGATTTTTGTTGCTCGACAATGGATACGTCATCGTACTGCAAATGTCAATGAATACAGCGGTCGTTATTCCGAAATGAAAGATGAATTTTATGTGCCTTTATCGGAAAATATTCGTCCTCAAAGCACAATGAATCGTCAGGGACGTTCCGATGAAATTATGCCTGCCGATAAAGCAGAACAAATAGCGGCGCAAATACAAAAATCACAGATTGCATTGTATGAAGAATATCAAGATTATCTTGAGTATGGTGTAGCGCGCGAAATCGCTCGCATTAATCTGCCGCTAAGCAATTACACAGAATGGTATTGGAAAATTGACTTGCATAATCTTCTGCATTTTCTTCGACTGCGTTTAGACAGTCATGCACAGTATGAAATACGAGTGTACGGCGAGGCAATAGCCGAAATTGTAAAGCAGATTGTCCCAGTAGCTTGGGAAGCTTTTGAGGATTATTCCCTTGGCGCAATACGATTTTCACGGCTTGAAGTGCGCGCTATTGCAGCAATGATAAGAGATAGCAGCTTGAATATGGAAGAAATGAATAATTTAGGTCTAAAAGGTCGCGAACAACAAGAATTTTTGGAAAAATTGGAAATGATTAAATCTAAAGCAAGAGATTTAATGTAGAAAATCTCCAGAAGCAACACTTTGTCTTTGTACTTTTTTTAAATATAAAATTCTATCGGAATTCATCTATGAAACGAGCAGCATTGATGATTGCAGCAGCAGTAATATTAATCGGCTGTAATGCGCTGACATCCGATTTGCCTCAGCAATTGCTGGAAATTCCAGTTGGTTTTCCCGATATGCCCATGCCGTCCGACAATCCTCTATCCGCACAAAAAATTGCTCTTGGAAAGCGGTTGTTTTATGATCCGATTTTATCGCTCGACAGCAGCGTTTCTTGTGCAAGCTGCCATAAGCAAGAACATGGTTTTGCCGATACCAAATCGACGAGTTCGGGAGTTAAGAATGAAACAGGCGTTCGCAATGCATTGGCG
The DNA here is from genome assembly GCA_039810485.1 of Chlorobiota bacterium. Taxonomy (GTDB): domain Bacteria; phylum Bacteroidota; class Ignavibacteria; order Kapaibacteriales; family UBA961; genus JADZAA01. Next base: position 32,512 of record JBDHXA010000024.1, read on the forward strand.
ATAGCCAATGCCGGCTATTTAAAGGCATTATTCTATGACGGACGCGCCGCATCGCTCGACGAGCAGATTATGGGAGCAATCACCAATCCTATAGAAATGCACTCTGACGCAAAGCTCATTGCTACACGTTTGCAAAATCATCCGAAATATCCTCAGTTGTTGCGCGAGGCATTTGGCGAAACTGCCGATATTGACACTCGAAATGCTGTAAAAGCAATTGCCTCGTTTGTAAGAACAATAGTTTCCGGAAATTCGCGCTACGATAATTTCATGCATGGAGATTCTTCGGCATTAACCGCGCAGCAGCGCAGAGGAATGACCTTGTTTTTCAGCAATCGAACAAATTGTGCTGTTTGTCATAGTGGATATAACTTTACCGACGAAAAGTTTCATAGCACCGGCATTTCGTCTCATTATTTCGACGGCGGACGCTACGAGGCAACTCACAACGAAGACGATCGCGGACTTTTCCGCACGCCTACTTTGCGCAATGTGGCATTAACGGCTCCATATATGCACAACGGAGAGTTTTTTACCCTTGACAGAGTGCTTGAACTCTATAGCCGAGGCGGTAGAAGTTTTGTGAACAAGGATTCTCTGATAGTTCCTTTGAATCTTAACAATGAAGAAAAATCGGATATAATTGCTTTTCTTCAATCGCTTACCGACGAAAAGATGCTGACCAATTCCAAGTATGCAAAGCCCTGATAAATTGCTATATTTCAAATAAATATAGCTGTAGATCTGTGCGTTTCGCAGCTGTAGCATTTTTTGTCTTGTTAATGTTGCAAGCAAATCTTTTATTAATGAGTTATAATTACAAATTGCACTTTTTATGAACTATTTCGCTATTGCATTTATATCATTTTGCCTGTCTTTCGGTTTCTTATTTGCTCAGCCGATTCAGCGTATAAGCGGCATTGTTCATTCAGGCAATAATGCACCATTGTCTGGAGTTTCTGTTTCAATTGCTGAATTGCATCGCCATGCATCAACCAATGCGAGCGGCGAATTTGTATTTGACCAAATTCCATTCGGTGAATATCTTATTGAATTTCGTTTACTTGGCTATCGTTCGGAATTACGGCATATTTTAGTTAACGGCATCCTGTCGCCACTGATGATTAACCTCGTTGAAACGCCGCTTCTGACGCCTTCTGTGCTTATAACTGCCACGCCAACACCTATTTCTGCCAGCGATGCGCCGATGGCTGTTGCATCTGTGGAAGGCGTCGAACTTGAGCGCCGGCGCGGAATGAGCATAATGCAAACATTGGAATTTTTGCCCGGCATCAACGGGTTTTCAGGCGGTCCGCTTGCCGTTAAGCCCGTTATTCGCGGTTTAACAGCCCAGCGAGTTCTTGTTGCGCAAAATGGCGAGCGCCTGCAAAGCCAGTCATGGGACGAACCGCAATCGCCGGAAATTGATGCGTTTGATGTGGAACGTATTGAAATTATCCGTGGACCGGCAAGTGTTATGTATGGTTCTGACGCATTAGGTGGAGTAGTCAATGTGGTGCGTCCAGATGTTTTTGAACATGCCGATAAAATTTTAAGTGCCATTTTTACGCTCAATGCTTTCAGCAATAATCCGGGCGCCGGCGGCGCGCTTTCTCTGTTTGGCGGGCATGGCGACTGGGCTTATCGCTTGAACGCAAGCGGACGATATGCAGGCGATTATTCAGTGCCTGCTGGAAGCATTAATGAAAATATTGTGCTTCCGGCACAAACAGTATTTAATTCTGGAGCAGAAGAGCTCAATGGTAGCATCTCTATTGGCTGGAAGCGCGATTGGGGGCTGCTATCGCTTGATGTTTCGCATTTTGGACAGAAATACTACATTCATCCGGAGCCGGGAAGAAAGGAAGTTGAACTTAACATTCACACCGGAAAAATGGACACTTTGCCCGCCGCCCCATCGCAAGAAATATATCACGAGAGCGCAACGCTGTCAGCTAATATCCCAATGAATAACGCTCGGCTTGAATTTAAAGCAGGCTTTCAATACAATTCCCGCAAGGAAGAAGGAGTTGCAGAAAGCGAAGAAGATGAAAAATTGAAAGAGCAACTTGGAATTAAACCTGAAGCAAAACTCGATTTGATGACAATGAATCTGGATGCTAAAGCGCATTTTACAGACTTAGGCTCTGTAGGAGCATATTTTTCGCATCAGCAAAATCAAACTTTAGGGCAAAATGCTATTATTCCCAATTTTACAGTTAATGATTACGGCTGCTATATTTTTAACAAATTTCCGCAAGTATATCATAACGGCTGGATTACAGTCAGCGATGGAGTAAGGTATGACCATCGCTCGCTTAATGCATCGGCAAATTCTCAACTTAACACTCCCGATACAATTAGATCTTTCGACATAGTTACAGGTCAAATCGGCACGTTATTCAAAATATCCGATGCGTTTTCAGCTTCAATTAATGTAAGCAGCGGCTGGCGTGCGCCTGTGGCTGCCGAACTTTTTATTAACGGTTCAGACGAAGGCGCAGTACGCTATAAAGTAGGAAATCGTGTGCTAACGCCTGAAATGTCGTCCGGAGTTGACATATCGCTTCGATTTGCAAAAGCCGATGTTACGGCAGAAATAACAGGTTTTTATCAGAAAATTCGGAATTTTATCTATCTTGCTCCAACCGGGGTGCGCATAAACAATCTTGATGTGTATAGCTATATGCAAAACAATGCATCGCTTATTGGCGGCGAATTTTTTGCACAGATGCAATTAACCGAATGGCTTGTCGCCGATGTTTCAGCAGATATTGTAAGAGGAGATAATACCGCTTTCAACACTCCTCTGCCTTTGATGCCTGCTGCACGATTGCGATTCGGGCTTGCTTATCATGCCGTAGAATTAGCCGGAATTAATCGTTTTTTTCTGAGCATATCTCCTCGCTATACGTTTCAGCAAGATCGTGTTGGATTATTTGAAACCGAAACTCCCTCGTTTTTTCTGCTTGATGCAGTTGTGGGCGGAGAAATTTCGATTGGCAGTCAGAAAGTTCGCATGAGCATTTTTGGGACTAATCTTACAAATAAAGCATATTTCGACCATCTGTCACGCTACAAATTATTTGCTTTTAATCCTGGTATTGGCTTTGCGCTTCGCGCAGCAGTTCCATTTGGCGTTGTTTCTGAGTAAGATGATTGCAGCAATGGAGTTTAAATTTTTTATGACTATATTAATTTGCATGATTTTATACAGATGCAATTTTAAGAAAATTTAGGTGTAATTAAGGAATGAAGCGTGAAAATTCATTATAATGCGCCTGTCGTTTTAACCTTTGCTCTCATTTCGACTGCTGTTACGGTAATTGGCTCTGTTACAGGACAGAGTTTCGTAGAATTGTACTTTTCGGTATCGCCTGATATGTCGTTTGCAAGCCCGATTACATATTTCAGGTTGTTCTCGCATATTGCAGGTCATGCAGGATGGGAACATTTAGTTGGCAATTTCTCGCTTATACTTCTTATAGGTCCTTTGCTCGAAGAAAAATATTCATCTCCATTGATGCTTGTAATGATTCTAACAACGGCTCTTGTTACAGGACTATTGAATACCCTGTTGTTTCACACCGGTCTATATGGAGCAAGCGGAATTGTATTTATGTTGATTTTGCTTAGTTCTTTTGCAAATTTACGAAGCGGTCATGTTCCTCTTACTTTTATAATTGTAGTGTGCCTCTTTCTTGGCAAAGAGGTTTTCAATGCTTTACACAATGATAATATTTCTCAATTTGCTCATGTAATAGGAGGAATGTGCGGCAGTTTTTTTGGCTATGCCAAGCGTGTAAAGCCCGATTTGGAAATGCCGGAGGACATAATAAGGCGCTAAAATTCAATTATGTTTTTCGTTATAAAAAAGCCCGGCAGTCAAGCGACAATCGGGCTTTTATAATGTAGTGAAGGATACTCAGGCAATATTATGAAAAACCGACTGCACATCGTCGTCTTCTTCGATACGGTCAATCAATTTGGCTAACTCTTCACTTTGTTCATCAGAAAGCGAAACGGTATTTGTCGGTATTCGCTGCACTTCGCTTACAGAAGGCGACAAACCGCGCTCTTCCAAGTTTTTTTGCATGGCGATAAAACTGTTGAAATCAGTGTATGCTATTGCTTCCTCTTCGTCCATTTCAATATCGTCAGCACCGCATTCAATGAGAGTAAGTTCTAATTCTTCAATGTTTTGGCCTTCTAATGTAAATTTGAAAACGCCACGTCGCTGAAAAAGAAATTCCAGCGATCCGCTTGTTGCAAGCGAGCCGTTGTATTTATTAAAATAACTGCGAATATTTGCAACTGTCCGCGTTGGATTGTCGGTGGCGCACTCGGCTACAATAGCGACGCCGTAGGGCCCGTAACCTTCGTACACTACTTCAGTAAAATTTTCAGAATCTTTGGATGTGGCACGTTTGACGGCTGCTTCAACGCGATCTTTTGGCATATTGGCACCTCGCGCATTTTGAATTGCAGCTCGCAAACGCGGATTTCCGGCAGGATCAGGACCGCCTAATTTTACAGCAATAGCGATTTCCTTACCTATTCTTGTAAATGCTTTCGACATTCGGTCGAATCGCGCGAACATTTTGTGTTTCCGTTTTTCAAATATTCTGCCCATTATTGTTGAATGTAATATTAAAGAAAGTTGTATTCAAAGATAATTTTGCACGAGCATAGACGCAATTTATTGTATTTAACTATTGGAAATGCATTGTTTAAAGAAGCGCAGATTCAACAGTGAAGTGCAACGGATGAAATAAATAAAGAGTTGGTTTAAGTGTCATAGTTCAACAACCCAACGACGAGTTTATCACAAACGGAGCACAATATGCCCAGCGGCTATACACACCTAACGCAAGAGCAAAGATACGAAATTGAAATCATGCATAGGAATAAAGTTTCATTACGAAGCATTGCAGCAAATATTCGCGTTTCAGCTTCTACTCTCAGTCGTGAATTGC
>JBDHXA010000025.1:0-36629 GCA_039810485.1 Chlorobiota bacterium
AGCAGTTTTACCTCTTGAAAGCTAATATCTACAAGATAGGGGAGCAACTATAAAAATCGTTTAGGACAGGATTGGTTCGATAGTTTGGATGATAACACCTATTTGCTCGCTATTGCGCCCGAGTTCGTCCACTGAATCGGCAGAGCGAAGCACAACTTCGGCAATTCGATTAACGGAATCAGCCATTGTTTCTACTGTTTTACCGCCATGAGACGCCTGATTAGTGGCCTCCACCGACATTTGCATTGCTCGCGTAACCTGTGAAGTTGTGTCGGCAATTGTCGAAGTCATTTCCTCCATAGCAGAAGCAATACCGGATATTTGATGAGATTGGTCTTCTACGGTGCTGCTCATTTCGGCAGTTGTTGCCGAGATTTGCGTGGCTGACGAAGCAGTTTGTTCGGTAACGCCGCTGACGCGATCGGCTACACTTTTCATGCGTTCCAGCATAGCGGATGAATTATTGGCTAATCGTTGCGACTCTTCTGTTTTCTGTTCTATTTCCTTCACCATTGTTTCGAGTTGACTGCCCATGGCGTTGAATTTATCTGCCAAATCGCCAAATTCTTCATGTGTATGAATATCTGCTCGAGAACTAAAATCACCTTTTGCTAAATTGCCTGTGGCTAAAGCTAATGTTTGAAGAGGCGTTTTTACTCCGCGAACTATTAAACGTATGGAAATGAAAGATATAATAACTGACAAACAAGCCATGATAATCATAAAAAGTATTGTAGTAGCATTGTGATCTTTATGCATTTCAACCATAGATTGAGCAACGCTTATTTTGTTTTTCTGCAATTTTTCGCGAGCTAAGTCCAATTCTTTCCCTAACGAGATTCCGGTTGTGGTCATTCGTGTTATTGCTTCGTCAATATTTCCATTTTTAGCAGTTTCAGCGGTTATATCATTAAATTGTTCAAACGCTGTCATTTTATCATAGAAATCGCGATATGCAGCTTTGCCACTATCCGAAATAATTTGCGCTTCGTACAAAGAGCCCATTTGGCGGGCTTTTGAGTAAAATACGCTTACTTTGTCAAAGTTTTCATCCGCTTCTTGATGCTTGCCACGAGTTGAGAAAATAATACCGTTGCGCAAGGCTATCCGTGCTTCGCGCAAATCGCCAAGCATCTCGCATAGATAAGCAATCGGCATTGTCTGACGGTTAAAATTATTGGTTTCATCCGCGCTTATGCCTATAAGCGTTGTAATTGCATAGACGCTAATCCCTAATAAAAACACAATGATTGGAGCAAATCCTACCAATAGTTTGGAAGTGATTTTGAGATTGTAAAAGCGATTAAACATAGCTTTACTCCTGAAAAAAAATAAAAAATTTATCCGGCCTTTTGCCGTTTAAGTATGTAATTATTTAGAATTGTGTTTTTTGAAACGCATTAAAGCGATTTGCAGTTCATTCTAGTTTGAATTTTTTACCTAAATGCAAACTTAAAATGTATGAGCCCACTCCGAAAAGGTATTTTATAAAAACTGTAGACGAAAGATTCGCTTTTTTTCAAAAAAACATATCTTCTAAGAGCTAAAAAAGTCGCTTTTTTGCCGTTTTTCTCTTATATAATGAGTAAAAACTGTACTTTTTCACTATGCTTTCTTTGATTTGAAATATTACCCGACTTTTCGGAGTGGGCTCATGTATTTATATAAAAGTCAATACTTAGCAATACGTAATTTTACTCAAAGAGTGCGTATATTTTTGTTACATCGGCGAACATATAGATATTGGAACGAAAAAAACAATCTTTTTTGCGATTTGAGTTGCTTTCAATTATTAACAAAATAGATTAAACAGAATTAAAAAGCTACATCTGTTGCGAATAAAATAAGAACTTGCGAGACAATAATGAACAAAAAATTGGTTATACAACAAATATATTCCTTAAAAAAACAGATGTATGTTGCTTAATTCATAATTCAAACTGAAAAATTAAATTTTCCTTTGCAATAAGTTAAACACAACGTTATAGGTATGTAAATCAGCTATTATAGAAAAGCAACGCTGCGGAATATGACAGCGAAAAGTAAAGAAAGGAAAGAATAGTGCACAGCTCAAAAGTAAAAAAAAGCGTTTGTTCATTATAGAACAAACGCTTTTTGTTTTTAGAGCAAGATAGAATCAGTATTTGGAAGACAAACTCTTAGGTTGTGAACCTTGCAAGCGAAATGCATGTTCTTCATCGTCAGATTTATTCTCGTCACCTGATTCAAGCTCATGCACTAATTCTCGAAGCTCTATGGTTAATTGGGCTAATCGGTCTGCAGTTTGTGCAACTTCGCTTACAGCGGCAGAGGTTTCGGTGAATGCCGATGAAATATGTTCTACATCGGTAGTAACAACTTGGCTGATAGCCATTTGCTCCTCACTTGCTGAAGCTATGTTGTTGATAGTTTCTTGCAATGAATTATTATGTTCTATAATGGCATTAAGGGCGTTTGATGTTTGAACGGCAGCTGAGCGGGTGGTTTCAACCGCTCCGCGTCCTGCATTTATCTCTTCAACTACCTGCTTTGTTTGCTTTTGTATTGAGCGGATTGTGCCGGATATTTCCTGAGTTGCCTGACGTGTTTTCTCGGCAAGCTTGCGCACTTCATCTGCCACAACGGCAAAGCCGCGTCCAGCTTCGCCGGCGCGAGCAGCTTCGATGGCAGCGTTGAGCGCCAGAAGATTTGTCTGGTCGGCAATTTGCTCGATTGTTTGAATGATAACACCGATTTGCTCGCTATTTTTGCCAAGTTCGTCGACAGAATCAGCGGAGCGCAAAACAACTTCGGCAATTCGATTGACAGATTCTGTCATTCGTTCCACAGTTTCACCGCCATGGGTTGCTTGATTTGTCGCCTCTACCGACATTTGCATTGCGCGCGAAACCTGTGATGTTGTGTCGGACATTGTTGTAATCATTTCTTCAACGGCTGCCGCAATGCCATTGACTTGATGCGACTGATCTTCTACGGTGCTGCTCATTTCGGCAGTAGTTGCCGAGATTTGCGTGGCTGACGAAGCAGTTTGCTCGGTAACACTGCTTACGCGGTCGGCAACATTTTTCATGCGAAGCAGGATCATTTTAGAACTTTCTGCCAGAAACTGAGATTGGGCGGTTTGTTGCTCTATTTCCTTTACATTTGCTTGAAGTTGATTGCCCATTGCATTGAACTTCTCTGCAAGTTTGCCAAATTCCTCTTTAGTTTGAATTTCGGCACGAGAAGCGAAATTGCCGTTTGCAAATCCATCAGTAGCGAATTCTAATACTTTTATAGGATTCTGAATGCCACGCACAATCATTACAACCATTAATAGACAAATTGCTATTGCTGCTACGCTTAGTCCTATAAGCAAATACATTGCAAAATTATTATCTGTTGCGTGAACGTCAATTATTTTTTGCGCTGCAGTCAATTTTATTTCATAGAGCTTTGCGAGTTCTTCATCTACTTTTTTACCCAATGTCAGACCATTTGTTGTAATTCGTGTTATTGCCTCTGAAATATTACCCTTGCTCGCAGTTTCGGCAGTTACATTGTTAAATTTTTCAAATTCTGTCAATCTATCGTAAAAAATACGATAAGCAATTTTAGCACTGTCGGCAAAGATTTTACTTTCGTAAAGAGCTCCGTACTTTTTTGCTTCTGTATAAGCTTTTGTAACATTTTCGAAATAGCGTGCAGCTTCTTTTTGTTGGTTATTGCTTGCAAATATAATTCCGTTGCGCAATGCAATACGCGCTTCCTTCATACTGCTGCCAATGTTGCCAAGATACGATAAGGGCAAGGTTTGATGCTCGTAATTATCTTTTTCATCTTGGCTTATGTTTTTAAGCATAACAAGCGAAAATGTGCTGACAATTAATAAAATCATCATAACAGGCACAAAACCTAACCATAGTTTGACCGCCACACGCAAATTGTTAAACCATGCAGTCATAAAATTGCTCCGTTATAGAGAGAAAAAGAGATTTTATCAGATTTTGTTAAAATATTATTAACTAATATAGTATAAATTCATCAAAGTTGTTGTAAAACAGAATGACTTCATTTATGAGCTATGCAAAAAAAAAGCATTTGCCTTTGAAAGCAAATGCCTTGTTGCATTAAAAATATTTCAGCGGTGATTTATGCGGCAGATGGCAAACTCTTGCGCTTTTGGTTTTGCATTTGGCGCCCATAGCGACCATGATCATTATCGTGTGAGCCGTCCGATTCAAGCTCATAGACCAATTCTCGCAGTTCAACTGTCAATTGCGCCAAACGTTCTGATGTTTCGGCAACTTCACTTACAGCGGCAGATGTTTCGGTGAATGCAGATGATATTCGCTCTACATTCGATGATACATCTTGGCTTGTGGCAGTTTGTTGTTCGCTTGCAGCGGCAATATGATTGATAACTTCCTGCAATGAGCGATTCTTTTCAATAATCGAGTTGAGGGCATACGATGTTTGTTCTGCTGCCGAGCGAGTAGTGTCTACTGCGCCGCGACCTGCATTTATTTCCTCGACTACTTGCTTTGTTTGTTTCTGAATAGTGCGAATAGTGCCGGATATTTCTTGCGTTGCCTGCCGCGTTTGCTCGGCAAGCTTGCGCACTTCATCTGCCACAACGGCAAATCCGCGTCCGGCTTCGCCTGCTCTCGCCGCTTCTATTGCAGCGTTTAGCGCCAGCAGATTTGTCTGGTCGGCAATTTGCTCGATTGTTTGAATGATAACGCCAATTTGCTCGCTATTGCGCCCGAGTTCGTCCACCGAGTCGGCCGAGCGAAGCACTACTTCGGCAATACGGCTGACTGAATCTGCCATTGCATCTACAGTTTTTCCTCCATGTGTAGCCTGATCGGTTGCCTCTACCGACATTTGCATTGCGCGAGTAACTTGCGATGTAGTGTCGGCAATAGTCGAGGTCATTTCTTCCATAGCAGAAGCAATGCCATTGACTTGCACCGATTGATCTTCTACGGTGCTGCTCATTTCGGCAGTAGTTGCCGATATTTGCGTGGCTGACGAAGCGGTTTGCTCGGTAACGCTGCTTACGCGCTCGGCAACGCTTTTCATGCGTTCAAGCATATTGGCGCTATTATTTGCCATTCTTTGCGACTCGTCGGTTTTCTGCTCAATTTCCTTTACCATAGTTTCGAGTTGTTCGCCCATGGCGTTGAATTTATCTGCCAAATCGCCAAATTCTTCTTTCGTATGAATGTCTGCTCTCGCTGCAAAATTGCCGTTTGCCAGACTGCCTGTGGCTGCCGCTATTGTTTGAAGAGGGGTGCGCACACCGCGCACAATCATGCGCACTAAGACGATGCATAAAATAAGTGAAAGAAGCAGTACAGCAGATAGTATATACAAAGAAAGTAATGTATGTTCAGCATGTTCTTGTACTACTGATTTTGACGCCTCCAATTTAATGGCTTGCGCTTTCGACCATGCAGAGTCGAGCGAATTTCCAAGTTCGACCCCGGTGGTTGTCATGCGTTTCCGCGCTTCAGAAATATTACCATTGCGTGCTATTTCGGCAGTACTTTCATTGTATTTTTCTAATGCGGTCAGTTTTTCGTAAAAATCTCGATAAGCAGATCTTCCTTTTTCTGTAAATAGTTGTTGTTCGTACAATCTTCCGAATTCTTTTGCTTCTGCATAATACACATCAATATTTTTGAATGACATTTCTGCTTCTAAATTGTCACCAATAGATAGGTACATTACGCCTGTTCGCAAAGATATTCGCGCATTCATCAGCCGATTCATCATATCGCCCAAATATGCAAGCGGCACTGATTGTCGGTCATAATTATCGGTTTCATCCTTTCCAATGCTCTTGAGCGTTGAAATCGAATAAATGATAACTCCGATTAAAAAAAACATTACCGGCAGAAACCCAACCCAAAGTTTGGTTGTGATTTTGAGGTTGTAGAAGCGTTGAAACATTGGCAATTCTCCCAATTGATAATATTGAAAAATGAGATTTGTTTTATGAGCCCACTCCGAAAAGTCGGATATATTTCAAATCAATGAAAACATGGTAAAAATGTACAATTTTTACTCGTTTTATAAGAGAAAAACGGCAAAAAATCGACTTTTTTAGCTCTTAGAAGAGATGTTTTTTTGAAAAACAGCGAATCTTTCGTCTGCAATTTTTATAAAATACCTTTTCGGATTGGGCTCTTTAATAAAATCTCAAAAAGATGAGTTTTTATTAAAATATTAGCTAAAATAGCAAAATACCACAGAATAAAAAATGACTTATTATAGTATGTAACAAATGTTACATAAGGTGAAAAAAGTTAAAGAATAAAAAATATTACAAAGTAATTTGTATTCTGCATGTATTCTTTTCTTAAAGTCAAATTGTTATCTATTTGAAGAACTTAAATCTTATTTTGCATAGATTGAATGTGTTTAATAAGGCAAAGCAATACATTCGTTATTCAACCTGAATTTCTTTAATGCAACACAATCAAATTGCCAGAATTGCCGCTTTATTGTAATTTGCAAGGAATTTGCATCAAGTTTTATTTTTTATGAACCTTTTCTACGCCGATGAGCAACACATCAGACCAATTCTCCAGAACACAACAATCTCAAAAGCGATTTTTCATCCCCGAAAAATATTGGGATGCGACTTTAATTGCATTAATAGTCATTTTGGTGTTTGCATATTTTGGCAAGCCAATATTCAGCGGCGGCAGTTTTTCCGCCTCGGATAATATTGCCTCGAATAGTTTTACGCCTTATCTTGAGCAAGCCAAGAAAACGGGAGAGTTCGCACAGTGGAACCCTTATATTTTCAGCGGGCTTCCAAGCTATGCCGCATTGCTGACCACAGGCGATCGCTGGTGGGATTTTATAGGTCGCGTTTTTTTTGGCATAACTGATGCTTTTGGCACTCTATTTCGCAATGATATTGCTCGTCTTGCAAGTTTTTATGCCGTCTATGGCGCAGGAATGTTCTTGCTCATGCGGCAGAAAAAGCAAGGCAGATTTGCCTCTTTTATTACAGGCACTGCAGCCGTATTCTCCACATTTATTATCACTTGGGCAGTTATTGGACACAATACAAAGCCGGTGGCACTGGCTACATTTCCATATATTCTATTGGCGCTTGAGCGGCTTCGAGAAAAATTTTCAATTCTCCATGCCATTATTTTGGTGGCTGCCATACATATTTTGGTAGAGTCTACTCACGTGCAAATGATGTTCTACGGAGTTTGCACATTCGGGCTTTATTTGCTGTTTGAGCTTATTCACCGACTTATTACAAAATCACAGCCATTTGGAGTAGTTCGCGCAGGAGCTTTGCTGGCAATAGCAGGTGGCGTGGCATTTTGTATGTCGGCAGACCGCTATCTGAGCGTCATGGAATACAAGCCCTATTCAACGCGGGGCACAGCTCCTATTGTCCATCAGGCCGGAAAGCAAAAGCAAGACGATACCGGAGGATATGACTACGACTATTGCACAAACTGGTCGTTCAGTCCACAAGAATCTATCACTTTCTTTGTTCCAAATTTTTACGGTTACGGCAAATTAGAGTTTAAACAAGACAAACGAAGCAAAGGACAATACGTGCAGACCTATTGGGGGCAAATGCCTTTTACCGACGCTGCCAATTACATGGGTATAATAGTATTAGGTCTTGCTTTCGCAGGAATAATTCATGGTCGTCGCGATCCATTTGTTCTATTTTTAACCACATTGTCGCTTTTCGGTTTGATTTTATCTTTCGGAAAGAATTTTCCTATTCTGTATGACCTATTTTTCTATCATTTGCCTGGCTTCAATAATTTTCGAGCGCCGATGATGTCGCTTGCGCTCATGCAATTTGCTGTGCCAATTTTGGCCGGCTTTGGCGTTAGTGCTATTGACGAATGGCGTAAATATCCTTCGCAAAACAGAAAAAAATTATTGGTTGGTGGAGTTATAGCGGGCGGAATATTCTTGTGCGCTGCTCTTTTACATTCTGCTATTGGCGAAGATTCGTATCGTCAGGCAGTGGAAGAAAGCGGACATGTGCAGAAGGAACTTGTTAATTTCATTACAAACGCAGCCACAAGCGATATGATTTCCACATCATTTATTGCTGTTGTTGGATCTGTAGTTATTTATTTTTATGGGATTGGAAAACTTGGGAAAGCAGTATTTTCGATTGTTTTAGCGGCGATTATCATTGGCGATTTATGGCGCGTGGATTATCGCGGCATGGAAATATCGAAAGGACGGCTACGCGAAACCGAGTTTCAAACGCCGGAATTTGTCGAATATCTAAAGCAAGATAAATCATTGTATCGCATAGCGGATTATGTGTATTTATCTGCCGGCAAGACCAATGTGCCTGCCTATTGGCTTTTGCAGAATGTGCATGGCTATCATTCGGCAAAAATGCGGGTCTATCAGGATTTGCTTGATGTGGCAGGAAACCCTCAGCAAGAGCCGCAAGGCGGAGGCGGAGCAGTAATACTCAATCCATTTCTTCTCAACTTGCTAAACGTAAAATATATGATTGCTCCTCAACCTTTATTTGAAGGACAACAACCGGTTTTAGAATCATCGGTATTAATGGATAATTACGGACAGGTTCCAGCTCTTGTCTACAAAAATAATCAGGCATTGCCAAGGGCATTTTTTACCGACGGTATCGAGGTTCAGACGGATAGAATGGCGATCTTGCAACATTTGCGAAAAGGCGACTTTAATCCGATGCAAAAAGCTTTTGTAGAGCAGCCTATCGGCGCAACAATCGAGCCACCGATAATCGGAGCAAAAGCAGTTGTTACCGATTTTAGAAATGAGTATATTGGGATAGATGCTACTGCAACCGGCAATAATTTACTGGTTATTAGCGAAGTGTATTATCCCGAATGGCATGCATATTTGGACGGCAAAGAAATACCGATATATAAAACTAATTTTGCATTCCGATCAGTTGTTATTCCAGCAGGCAAACATAAATTGGAATTAAAGTACGAATCGCCTAATTTTATACTTGGAAAAACGCTGAGCTTATGGGCAAATGTTCTGACATGCGCAGCCGGAGTATTCGGAATATTCTGGATAAATCGTAAAAAATTCGACAATAAATAGGCAAGTTTATATTATTTTAAAATGCAATTAATATAAAACGGGGCTAATGCACATTCTCGCATTAGCCCTGTTTTAGTATATGATAGCAAATATCAACGCTCTGTTGCTTTTGTCATAATTTCAGTCATGCGTGAAGCAAAGTCAGCAGTTGAGATTTTTTCTCCATCGGCTATAAGCTGCGCTTCATAAAGTTGATGAGCGCATAACTCGATAAGCGGATCGTTTGGATCTGCCTCAAATCGTTCGGCAAGGTTGCGAATAAGCTGATGGTTTGGGTTTAGTTCCAATACTTTTTTTGTTCCGACAAACGATTTATCCATCATTTTCATCATTTTTTCCATTTGCGGATCATATCCAGAACTTCCCGCCACGAGCGTTGCCGCCGACTGGACTAACCGTTTTGACTCTACCACATTTTCGATTGCATCGCCAAGCACGCTGCGGATTTTCTCGAATAAATTCAATGTGGCTGAGTTGTTTTCTACTGGTTCTGCGGTTTCGTTAATTTTCAAATCTGCCTTATCGGCCGATGTAAAACGCTTGCCTTCATATTCATAAAGCTGTGGAACTGTAAAAACATCAACCGGATCGGAAAGAAGCAACACTTCAATGCTTTTATTGGAGAAGTATTCCAAATTTGGATTTTTTTCAAGCGATGATCTGCTTTCGCCGGATAGATAATAAATCTCATTTTGGTCATCTTTCATCCGGCTGATATAATCTTTCAACGAAATAAGCTCGTCGGCAGGTGTCTGCGACGATTCGAATCGCATAAGATTTAAAATTCTATCTTTATTGCTAAAGTCGGAATTTACGCCCAATTTCAAATGTAAACCAAAAGCTTTTGAGAATTTATAGAATTTTTCTTTGTCGTTTTTAACCCAATCCTCCAAAAGACCAAGGATTTTTCCGGTCAGAATTGAGCGTATCTTGGACATAACCGGACTTGATTGCGCAACTTCTCGCGAAACATTGAGCGGCAAATCGGGAGTATCGGCAACACCGCGCACAAAGCGTAGATATTCGGGTAATAAATCTTTTGAATGTTCTTGAATTAATATTTTATTTGAATAAAGATGTATTGATTTGTCGCGCCAGTCATAATCCAAAGGATGAGCTTCTTGAGGTATATAAATCAATGCCTTACATTCAACCACACCTTCTGCTGCCACATGGAGCCATCCGAGCGGTTCTTTGTAGTCGCCGGTTGTAAATTGATAAAATTCATTTGCTTCTTCATTCGTAATTTCAGAAGTTCGTTTTTGCCAAAGTGCCTGCTGAACATTTATACGCTCATTATCAATATAAACAGGGAATTCTACAAAGTTGGAATACTTTTTAACAATGGATTTTATTTCAAAAACAGAGGTAAATTGCTTGTATTCTTCTTTTATGACAAAGGAAATTCGCGTCCCGCGTTCTAATCTTTCGCTGTCTGAAATTGAGAAGCTACCGGCACCGTCCGATTCCCAACGGCATCCAATTGATTCTGGATCGGCAGAGCGCGTTTCGAGCGTTACATGATCAGTAACCATAAAAATCGAATAAAAACCAACGCCAAATTGACCTATCAAATTTCCGCCAGCTTGCTGATTTGCTTCGCGCATTGAGTTCAGGGCTTCAAGTGTGCCGGATTTTGCAACTGTGCCTATATTGGCTATCACTTCATCGCGGCTCATGCCAATTCCGCTGTCTTCAATGACAAATTCGCGAGTGTCTGGATTTACATTAATGCGTATGGCAAGTTCGGTTTCCGGCTGCAAAATGTTTGCATCGGTTAATTGCCTGAATCGCAGTTTATTTAATGCGTCGGAAGAATTAGAAATAAGCTCACGAAGAAATACTTCGGGATGCGTATAGAGAGAATGAACTATCAGGTGAAGCAATTGCTTCATTTCTGCCTTAAATTCATGCACCTCAGCATGTTTTGCTGTTTCGCTCATAGATTAATATTCCAAAAATAATATTGAAATGAATAGATTTTAGAGCAAATAACGACACTCATTGCCAATTATTGATTGGCTAAATGAAAGCTTGCATTGTTGAACCGCTTGATTAACTATGGTTAGAAGCTTAATTTAAGCGAGCATTTGAAGCATCAAACTCATTTTCATTGCGTTTCGCAAAAAAAGATTGCGCTACAGCAACAGCCATAAATCCTGATGCTATTAAAAAGCATGCTTCCATGCCAAAATGCGGCGCTATAAAACCTGAAATAATCGGTCCGATAAGATTGCCCAATAATGTGGCGCTTGACGCAAAACCCATGAGTCCGCTGCGTCCTACGGCAGGAAGCGATTTATTGAAAGCGGAATAGAGTGTAGGAATAAGAGCTGCAGAAAAAATTCCGGTTGCAGCGCGAATAATGAACAAAACAATATAGTTAGGTGCGAATGCTTGAGCAATCATAGAGATTGTTGTAGCTAACGACACTGTAAATAGCGTCTTGGAATAGCTGCCTCTGTCATTGCGCCTGCCCCAAAATGGCGCAAAAATGACGCTAAAAATACCAACTACTCCTACCATCATGCCTGTAATAGTCGACAAATATGAATTCGGAGCGCCTAAATGCTCCAAATAAAACGGAATGATTGGCGTAACAAATACAATTGCAATTTGTGTGGAAACAATAAGCATTAAAATGTTGCGCAAACCCTTGTCAGCAGAAGCAACGCGAAGATTGTTAAGAATTGATATTTTTATAGAGGAATCAATGTAGGTCGGCGGCTCAACGACATACTTTACAACGATACCTGCGCTTATCAAACACATCGCGCCCACAACATAAAAAACATTGTGCATTCCAATAGCGTCCGACAAAGCACCGCCAAACATTGCCCCAACAATTCCTCCTGCAGAAACTGTGCTTTGCAGAATTCCTATCGCATATCCTGAGCGACCGGCCGGCGTAGTAGCAGAAACAAATGAAAGCGATGCGGCTACGAATCCGCTGATAATGCCTTGCAAAAGACGCAAAGCGAAAAGCTGCCATATATTGACAGCAAACCCCATAAGCGTCATGGAAACAGCCAATCCTGCTATTGCTCGCACTACCATTGGCTTGCGACCGTAGCGATCGCCCAAAGCACCCCATATCGGCGCGGCAACAACAGAGAAAAAAAATGGAGCAGAATTGATTATGCCGCTCCATCGTTGCGCCGATTCTAAGTCAGAAATGCCAAGCGTTCGAATATAAAGAGGCAAAAAGGGGAGGCAGGCATTTACTCCTATCATAGCTATAAATTGCGCTATCCAAAGTATCCGAAGATTTTGCCGCCAGAGAGGCACCATTATGTAGATGTTTTATCTGTAATTTTGAGAAGAAACTATTCAAAAATATGAATTATTTGTGCTGAAATGATATATGACTTATCTCTTGGAAAAATGAAATATAGCATTCAACACCTAATTCTTTGTAATTTAATGTAAAGAACGCATCATTCTCAGTGTTTATTTGGGACGTTCTAAGATTGATTTTTTAATAAGTTCTTTTTCTTGTGCTTGTTCGCCGCTTATTCATACTTTTTGCACTTTCTCTAACGTTCTTCAGCATTTTGACTGCAAATGAGCGTCTAGTCATTTCTTCTATTGACGGAAGCTCTTCGCAAATGATTGCAACACAAGTTTATGTTGCCGACGAGTCGTGGAATGTCTATAGACCTCAAACAGCCGCAGAATTTTCTATATTGGAAGGCAGTATTCCCATTACTCCTCTTTCGTTGAATTGCCATTCTATTCCTTCGCTTCAGCCTTGTCCAATTTTTGCAATGTTCAACACATCGTCATTGCTAGGAGCAAACGCTGCTACAGCACAGCGTCTGATTTCCTCTTTAGTTTCTGCATTGCCAAGCGATGGCTCAACTCTTGGAATTGGACTTTTTGGCGAGCGTCCGTATGTATTGCAAGATTTTACGTCCGACAAATCTTCTCTGAGCAAATTGCAGCTTGGATTTAATGCTGGAAGCGGTACAAGCTACGACAATGCATTGCTTCAGCCGCCGGCAGGGGCACTCTCTTTTGTGCAGCGTTCAAGCGGCGCTAAGATTATCATTCTGATAACAGACAGCTATGGAAAATGTAATGTAGATTCAATAGCACGACGCGCACTTGCTTCTCAAACGCGAATAATTTGCATTTCGTTAGGTCTGCCTCTTTCAGATGATTTGAGAAAAATTTCAACTGCGACAAACGGTTTTTATTTTGAAAATATAGTCAATGAGTTTCGAGCAGAAGAGGTTGCACATGAAATCTACTGGCGCTTAAACGGAATTATGCCCTGTGAAATAACGTGGAAATCGCATTCAGCTTGTATTCCAAATCGCAGTTTTTTTATCACTCATCTTCCTACAGGAGCAAAAAACATATCGCCAAAGATGGCTGCAGCAACAGCTTTGCCTCAATTAAAAATATCGCCTTCCAATATTGATTTTGGTTGTGTTGGCGCATCCGATTCAATTGAAATTACATTGCAAGCAATTGGAGGAAATATTTCTCTTTATGGATTTTCATCTGATAACTCTGACTTTTCTGCGAATACTTTTTTATCCAACATTATTCTCAAAGACGGCGAAGAAAGAAAGATCAGCGTTGTTTATAGGCCGTCCGATTCGTTGTTCACTGCTGCGCGCTTAACTTTTCTTTCCGATGTATGCCCTTCATCCATAACGCTTTCCGCAGGATGCTTAGGACAGCGGCTACGACCAAATACAGTAAAAATTATTGCGCCGAACGGAGGCGAAGGATTTATAGCCGGAGACACTGCTCGTATAGTTTGGCAGGGAACAC
This sequence comes from Chlorobiota bacterium, assembly GCA_039810485.1. Lineage (GTDB taxonomy): Bacteria > Bacteroidota > Ignavibacteria > Kapaibacteriales > UBA961 > JADZAA01. The sequence continues at coordinate 13,876 of JBDHXA010000025.1, forward strand.
CCGATGGCGGAGTTGCGCGGCTTGAATTTAGCTCAGATGGCGGAGCGTCTTGGAACTTCTTGACAGAAGGCGAAGGACTTTCTTCTTACGATTGGATTGTGCCTGCTTATAACTCGCAGCGTTGCTTGGTTCGCGTTATTTACTTTCGCTCACTACAAAAACAATATGTTTTCAACGTATTTGGCGATGCTGTAAACTCTGCTCGCTTTTCTAAAAATGGCGATTTGTCAGTTGTCGCTTCCGATGATAAAACAGTGCGTGTTTTCAGCAATAAAAACGGAGCAGAACTGCATGTATTCGCTTTTCCAAGCGAAAATAACGGAGTGAAGTGCGCAGAGTTCAGTCCGGACGGCGCCACAATAGCCGCAGTTGCAGGCGGAAATTTATCAGCTTTCATTCTTGATGCCAATACTGGCGTCGAAAAAAACCGCTTAGAAGGTCATAGCAGCGGCATAAAAACATGTGAATTCAGCAGCAACGGCAAATATTTATTAACGGGAAGCAAAGATTTTACTGTTCGCTTATGGGATTTAAGAGGAAATATCGGCATTGCCTCTATCTCCGGGCATATTGGGGAAATTGAAGCGGCTCATTTTATTGATATTACTTCACAAAAATCGGGGAGCGACAGCATACGGTTTTTTTCAGCCGCTAAAAATGATCAATCAGTATTTGAATATTCAGCGCTTTATCCTCCAGGAGTAATTGACAAAAAACAATATGCGATGTCATTTGGTTTACTAACTGCCGGATACAACTTCAAAACCAAGCTTATTGCATTGGCATTCGAAAATGGATTATTGAGAATTACTTCTGATCTTAGTCAAAATGGACTTGAAATTAGCGTTAATTCTACAATAAATGATGTTGATTTTAATTCGGATGGAACATTGCTGGCTGTGGCTTGCTCCGATAATGTAGCTCGAATTTACGATGCAAAATCAGGCCGTGAGATTCGCGCTTTCAAAGGACACTCTGGGCAAGTATTATCCGTTCGCTTCAGTCCCGATGGAACACAGCTTCTAACTGCTTCGGCAGATAGCACTACTCGGCTTTGGGATGTAAATATCGGTCCGTTGCAATCGGATACGTCTGACGGATTTTGGCAGATTGGCGTTAAACGCTTGTGGGCTAACAACTGCAATTTTGGAAATGTTGACTTTGGCAGTGTTCGAGATTCAACATTTGCGGCCGCAGTATGCAACGGAGGAACTTTTCCAACAACAATTGATTCAATCGTTATTACATCAAAAGATGCTTATGCTTTTGATATTGCTGGTGGCTTTCCTCGTAACCTCTCGCCTGATTCTTGCGGGGCAATTCGCATAAGATTTGCGCCTAGCGAAGAGAAAATATATACTGCATTATGCAGCGTGTATAGCACCGGGCGCAAAATGCGCGAATTTACCATAACAGGCGCCGGATTTCGTCCGAATTTACAAGCAGTTTCGACTATAGATTTCGGTTCTGCAGAAACGGGAACTTTCAAAGATTCGCTAGCAAGAGTTTTTCTGAGAAACGGCTATAGCAGCACCATTACAATAGATTCAATAAAATTCGAAAATAGTAAATCAGGTTTTGCCGTTCTCAATAGCGGAAGTGCAACGCTTGCGCCGGGCGAAATTCGCGCAATGGATTTGCGATTTGGCCCGTTGAAGCCGGGGCGCCGTTCTGACCGACTCGCCATTAACTATTCAGATCAAGGTCTTAAAAGAACAGAATATTCGCAGGCTGCCGTTGATGTATTCGGTGAGGGTATTTGTTCGCAAACAACAAGTTTTGCTCTTTTGGAAGCAGAAAAATCGAGAATAGAAACTGAATCAGGCAAAGAAATTCAAGTGAAAATAATTGTGCGACCGCCATCTGACTTGCCTGCCGAGAAGCTTCCAGTTCGATGCGAGGCCGTTTTTCAATGTAATGCCTCGCTACTATTGCCGGTTGCCGACTCAGTGCGCGGCGTTGTTGAAAATAACAGGAGAATAATCAAAGCAACAGGAACCAGAGAGCCGGGAAATGATGTTTTCTTTTCACTCGATTTTTACACTGCTTTTGGTAATGAAGATTCTACACTAATTGAAATACAAGATATTGCATGGCCTGGCTGCATTCCTTTTGCTTTGCCAAAACCGATTACAGTTGTATTTACAGATGTATGCCGCACAGGTGATTCGCCACGCAGGTTTATTGATAAAAGCAGCAAACTCTACCTGACTGTTACGCCAAATCCTGCAATGAATGACGGCAATGGAACAATTGAATTTGGCTTGCGTGAAAATGGTGAAATTCGATTGTATGTAACTGATATGACTGGCAGAATAGTGCAGACTATTTCAGATGGACTATTCGAAGCAGGTGCATATCACGCTTCTGAAAATTTTAATAGGTTTGCAAACGGGGAATATCTTGTTGTTTTGGAAACGCCCACAAAAGTACTATCTACTCCACTGACAATTATTCGATGAATTATCAAAGATTTTTTGTTATACTGCTATCTGTAATGCTTGTTGTATGGACAACGGTATGCAAAGCGCAAAACGAATATTTTTCTTTGCCATCACAATATCGCATAGGTGCTGGCGCTTTTGGCAATGCATATTTTCACTCTGCGTCCTTTTCGGAGCTTCCGGGCGTTCCCACTTGCTGCCCGCATTATGACAATGGGACAGGATTAGGATCTTCCTTTGGCATATTTTTTCAGAAGCCGCTTGCAACTGGATTGTCGCTTGCGCTTTGGGCTGGCGCATCTGACATCAACGCTAAATATTCTTCAAATGAGCAAAAAAGCGTTATAGTCAGCAATGCTTTGCAATCTGCTTCAATTCATCACTCTTTGGAAACAGATATTACAACATTATATTTTGAAGCTCAATTTTCTGCACAATTTTCGGTCATATTTTCCGGCTATATTGGCTTAAGAGGCGATTATTTTGCCAAATCGTCATTTCAGCAGCGCGAAGAACTCTTAGCACCGGAAACGGGTGTTTTTGAAAATGGTTCGCGCATTCGCAATGCATTTTCAGGCGCAATGTCGGGCAATAATCGTGGCATGATATCGCCTGTTCTCGGCGTTCGCTTCGACCTTCCACTTGATTCCAACAGAACATTATTTCTGTTCCCAGAGCTTTCTTTCGGTCTTAGCATTACAGATTTAGCAAATTTTACACCGTGGAGTGTTCAATTTATCCGGGCCGGAGCCGCATTTGGCTGGCACTTTCAAAAGGAATGAAATCAAAAATCTGAGTAAATCTTTTGATAGAAGGCAAATAAGAATGTCAGAAAGCTACTATGAAAGATAAACTTTTCTGTTATTTTAGAATCTGTCGCATTAAAATAGGTCTTAATATTCAATGCGAATCATTTTCGGAATTTATAGGAGCATTTGATTGAGAGCCAAACTCTTGAGCATGACGGATATAGCCGCCAAGATATGCAGCACGGGCAACAAGAGCAAAATTCACAATGCTTACCAACAAGAGCAAAAGAGCAATTTTATTGTATAAACTGTCATTATTGCGTTTGATCAACCCTAACAAGGCAATTAATCCTGATAAATAAAGAGTCCATTGAGCAAGTTCTGCCGATTCTTCATGCTCATGCACACTGGCTTTTGTAATTTCCGGTATATTCTTGACTGCATGCTCTGCGCCGTCGCCGCTTCGCATCACAGGCAAAGTCAGTATCGAAGCAATGAGCGCTATACATAAAGCTGTAGTTTTCAAAGTTGAACTTCTAAGCCAAAATCCTGCCGTCAAAAGAATTATGACAAAGAACACTCCAAATACCGGAGCGTGATTAATTAAAAGGTGAAAATGCGTTACATTCATGATGTTTTCTCCATGGGAAATGTGAATTTATAGCGCAAACTAAGCATAATATTTCTAATAAAAAATTATCTGTATATAAAAAATCATATCATTCTATTATTTCAGTAATTTTCGAATTAATAAAAAAGCCGTTTTGCACAAGAGTGCAAAACGGCTTTGCAACATCACATATAAACTACTGAGTTACAACAAACTTCATTGTGGCAATACCTTTTGAAGTGTGCAGACATAAATAATAAACACCTGATTCGCAAAATGTTGATAACGGGAATTCATGATAGCCGCGATCCAGCTTTTCTTCAAAAAGAGAGTGTATTATCCGTCCTGAAAGATCGGTCAGATATGCGCTGACACATTCTTCTCGTGGTAACGATAATTGTAGAATAGCAAGACCATTAGACGGATTGGGGCTTAACGACACATTCCAAGATGAGATATAATTTTCAACTACACCAGAGATATCATCAGCACCTGTCCCGTCGAAGCGCAACGTATCATTGCCAGCATTGGAAAATACATAAATTGCTCCCTGTCTGTCGCCTTGAAAAGTTGGTTGGAAACGAACTCGCACGCTTTGAGTATCTCCGGCACCTAAGTTAAATTTTAAAGGACTTATAGAAAAAGCAGTATTAGTTGAAAGTATATTCAATACTCTTAATGTATCCGAACCTTCGCTTTTTACAGTAAAATACAGATCTTTGTTCGAGCCGACTATTACAGTATCAAAATGAAGAATTTTTGCGCTAAGAGCCATTTTAATTGTAGAAGAAGCAGTTGCAGCTCCTCGCACGATTATGCTATCTGGAAATGAATTGCCAGATGTATGAAGCGTCGCGGATTTATCTCCGGCTGTAGTAGGCGCAAAGTGTATTATGATGCTTATGCTGCCGTTGGGAGATACGCTAAACTTAGAAGGTATGGCAGAAAATTCATTCAGAGTGGAAGTGATATTGTTGATTCGTAATGTGTCGTTGCCAGTATTGCCAAATGTGACAATCGTGTCCTTCGTTTTACCCACTTCAATGCTACCAAAATCAATTTGATGTATATCGAGTGTTAACTTTGGGGATTTTAGCTCATGTTTCGATAATTTATATACACCTCGGTTGGTAAACGCATACATTTCATTGTTTTCTGCAATTAGTCCGCGAATCACAACGCTATCCAAACCTGCGTAATTCCATGTTTTACCATTATCATCAGTAACATAAACGCCTTTGTTGGCAGTTCCTGAATTAATGACGGACGAGAATGCAACGTATAGCGAGTGGTTGGCAGTTATACCTATTGATTTTACATCAGAAATTGCAGTTGGCGGCGATGGTATTTGCTCCCAGCCGTTAGTACTACGATGGAAAATTCTCGACACGCCGTCTATAGTAGCCGATCCACCATACATTTCATCGGATGGTGCTGAAGCAAAAGCAGTGATTATAGAATTATTTAATCCTGCAGTATCTAATGTCCATACGCCGCTAGGACGAGTTTTTTTGAATAGGAAACAGCTGCTGAATGACGATTGATTTGTGCTTACACCTCCGGCAATATATGTGTTAGAAACTGATACGTCGGTTAAAATTGCGCTACAAATCTGTGAACCAGCAAGAGAAGCCATATTCATGCCGGCAGTATCTAAAGCCCAGCTTCCGGACGAGCTATATACACGAACCGGGGCGTTGAATCCGGTTATACCTATAAATTTGCTTCCTTGATTATCTACATTGATTGCCGGCGCACTTTGTTGTGAATATGGAACAGCGGAAAGCCCAATTGTATCGGCAGTCCAGCTTGCGCCATTGTCGTAGCTGCTGAGAAAAGCTCCATGACGAACGGATTGACCTGAAACTGTCGCAGAAAGTTGTAAGGTAACACATTCTGGCGATGTGGAATGAAACAACGGGCGAGCTGCTAAAAAACCAAGAGAAGGATATATTTTCTCCCATATTTTATCTTTCATTTTTCTGAATATGCCAGTATTGGTGCTGATGTAACTTAGATCGGAAGTTTTTGCATATCCATAAATTTCTTCCGACATTATGCCTTTTGTAGAATGAGTCCATTCAGCGCCTTTATCGGCGGAACTAAAACTACTGTAAGCGGTTGCAATCTCTATTGTTTGCTCGCAAGCTAAATCGTATACGCGAGGAGCAGGTCCGCCGGTCAAAGGAGCAAATGAATTGTCAATTCGATTCCAAGCGGCAGCTCCTACTTCTTTTTTCCAAATGGTTGAAGAAACAGTTCCTTGTCCTGTATTGGCTACTCCTATTATGGTTCCGTCGGGAAGACCTGACATACGAAAGAAAGTTACTGTGCCAAGCGAAGATGTGTCGCGCACCCAAGGGCCGTTGAGCGATGCAGAAGTAAACATAGCGCGAGGTCCTGACAGGTAATATTGTCCGTTCCGCAATTGGAATAATCCAGATACAGTCAGCGTGTCATAGCTTGTAATTCTGTTCCAGCCCGATCCGTCAGAGGATAGTTGGAATAAACCTTTATTAGTTCCGCCAAGTATATGATTCTGCGCATCAATTATTATATCTTGAACGCTTAAATTGTTGAGTCCTACGTTCTCTTTTTTCCATGTGTCTGACGATAGCAAACGCGAGTATATCGTACCAGAAGCGCGAACATAAATTTTGTCATTAAAGAGAATCTTTTGCCAAGATACTCCGCCGAAACCTGTTGATGTTGCAGGTGGCGAATCAAGAGTTTGAGTAACAGAAGCACTTTGATCCAAAGCGTTGTATGAAATTATAACTACATTTCCATTGTTAAGCAACAATATAATAGTTCGTTTATCTCCGTTCTCTTCTATTTTTAGATCTAAATCTGCAATTTGAACGCCATACGCTGTTTCGTAGAGAGATTTTGCCGATGTCCATTCGTTTTTCTCTGTGTACTGTGATGAGTATAAAGTATTTCGCGTAGCAGAAATACGATTTTGCTTTGTTCCCGTAAATGTGTTTTGAGCAATGACAATTTCGCCGTCTGGCGTTTCAATTCGCTGTGCAATGTTGGGCATGGGCGTTAGAATCGCTACAGACAAAAAGAGGAGGTAAAGCAAATAATTTTTCATAGAAGAAATAATTAATTGAAAAAAGAAGTACGTTTTATGATAAATTCATATCAATTCAGTATAAATCTGCAGTGCATAATTTTGTTACAAAAAAAGTGGCAAACAGAAAAATTCATCTGTTTGCCATAATTATTTATTGTGAATTTCAACAACTCACTTCAGCGGCACGTGCGCCATAAAATCTTCGGCAAATCGAGGGTAATAATTCGCAAGCAATTCCTCGGTGCGTTCAGCATCGGGCGAAGATATGATCAAACCGGCATAATTCTTTTTCTTTTGAATCCATTTTAATTCTGGGTCATTATAGCCAGATAAGTCAGGATTTTCAATGCGAGACAAAGTAAAGATGCCGCCGCCGTATTCTTTGCGTGGTACAGGCGGTTTATATACTTGATCTTTTGGAAGAAGCTCAATTTTAGCCCATTCATGCCATAAGCAAATTCCGGTTGCATGCCACACTATATCTGGGATGCGAGCACCTCCAACGCGGGCGCTTGCTTCAAGAAAATAAAATCTACCGTCTTCACGGCTTTTAATATATTCGTTATGCGTCGTGCCGCGCACCAAACCTAAACTTTTAATCACTGATTTGTTTATGGACTGCAATGCCTTTTCGTCGTCGCTGCCTTTTTTGAGCATTCGGCTTGTAAAAATACCGCCGCTTGTATTCAAGTCAAGCATAGATATGCCATATTTCGACGCAGATGCAAAAACAACTTTGCTGTCTGAAACCAATGAATCTACGTGATAGACATCTCCCGGAACATATTTTTCAAGCAGATACGAGCTTTGCTTATCGCCAAGTTCATCAATTTTTGCCCATACTTCTTCAGGATGAAACATTTTTTGGACTTTTGCGGAAGCGGCACCCATGCGCGGTTTTAAAACCCAAGGCGGCTGAACGCGCTGCATATAGTCGCGAATTTCGGCATGATTTAAAATTCGAGTGAATTCGGGCACAAGCACGCCGTCTTCAAGCGTTTTCATACGCATTGCAAGTTTATCGCGGAAATAGCGGGATGTTGTTTCTCCCATGCCGCCAATGCGCGTATGCTCTCGAAGCGATGCTGCAACTTCTATATCAAATTCTCCGAGACCAACAATTTTTTCATATTTTGTGGTTCGCAATAAATAGCAAACCACATTTTTAACAACCTTTTCATCAAAAAGATCAGGCACAGCGAATATCTCATCAATTTGATCACGTGGCCAAGCTTCTTTCAGATATTTTTCTTCAGTTAATAAATGTACGCGCCAGCCCAAACGCTTCGCTTCAATCATAAAAGGGCGCCCAAACAAGGCGCCGGCAATACACAATACAAAAGGGCGATTATCCATAAAGTTATCCGCTTAAAATTTATAATGTACTCAACTTCAATATCAGTAAAAAATTCAAGCTGCAATCTTTTCAACAACTGGTTTCCAATGTATCAATGCCTCTGCAAAATTTGTGCGCCAATTGCCCCATGTATGACCCTGAGGAAATTCACTATAATGAACATCAGCCCCTAAATTGTTTAGACGCAGATACATAAGCTGAGTCAAGCGTTGCGCGTCGCACACAGTGCCCGTTTGTAAAATGAAAGAAATGCTGCTTGCATTTTTCATATTATGCGAATGAAATATTTCGCCTTGATTCCACCAATATGAAGGAGATTGAGCAATGACAGAACCAAATACATCAGGAAATTCCAATGCTGTTTTAGTAGAAAGCAATCCTCCAAGCGAAGCGCCGCAGACACTATGATTTTGAGGCGATGATGAAATAGTGATGCCGCGCTCTGCAAAACGAGAAATGCTGTATGGCAACGCTTCTTTTGCGCAATAATCTGAATATCTTGCATCTAAAGCATATTCAGAAATTCTATCGCCGGGCGATAAGAAAGCAACTGCAAAAGGTTCTATTTTATTCGATGCCAAAAGATTGTCAATAATATCGTGAAAACGTCCAATGCGTAATGATTCTGCTCCGTCGTGGGTCAGCAATAATGGCAATTCATCGTTGCTGCGATATTTTTCATGCGGCGAATAGAGAAAAATTTCATGAGAATGATAACCGGAGAGAGGAGGCAGCATAAATCTCTCAATATTACCTTTTAACGGAATCCCGTTTTGTGGTGTCAGCCAAGAATTGTCAATATATCCGGGCATAAGAAACTCTGAATTGACGCCGAATCCCTCTATTGTTGTTCTTTGATTTGCCGCGTCGAGCCGCCATTCTCCATCAACAATCATTTTGTACTGGAGCCGGGCGGCGGGGTTGAATTCTTGAATAATATAAAACAAATCGGTGTTGTCAACACGGTTAAAATATTCGCCGGGCTGCCAATACGTCCAATCGCCAGCTAAATTTACGGATTGTGCTTTGCCATAGTAAAAAAAGTAAGCACGGTTATCTATAGTCAAAGGCGAAAGTTTATGGCTTATAATAAGCCGCCATAAATCTTCGGCTTTAGAGCGGCGGCGAGTCGGGTTGCTATCTTCTAATAAATCGAGTAGAAGCGCGATATGCTGATGAGGCATAGTATAGTACTTTTCAATTATAGATTTAAAAATTGTTAAATGCCGATAAATATATTTATTGCCAAAATACAATTATTTTTTGAAGTATAAGACATAAAAATATATATGCTTTCATTGCGCAAACTGATAATAAATTTCAGATTCGAATGACTTTTCAGAAATTTAACTTTTAAAAAGTTAATAAGAATATTTTGGATAAAAATATCTTTTGTGTATTTTTGCCGTGCCGTTGGAGGTGCTGAGCCGCTATAACTGCCGCTTCGCTGAGATAACACTCCTTGAACCTGATCCGGTTAGTACCGGCGGAGGAAAACGGAAAATTAGCCATTCTAGCAATAGTTTGCCGCTCTTTCTTTCCTGCATACTTTTCTCTCGCTCTCCAACGCCATATCAAGTTTCACTTTATTATGGCTTTAGCATGATACGCTTTTTACTGCTTTTCTTCATTATTATTGCCAACGCTTTTAGTGTATATGCGCAATTAGCTGCAACATCTAAAAAATTTCAAAAACAATCTGATACGCTTCATGCATATAAAACTCCAAGCATTACGGTAACGTCAACTCGCGCATCTGAGAGAGAGACGCCAACATCGTTTACTGAAATCTCTGGAGCAGATATTCGCAGACAGCAAACAGTACAAGATTTGCCAGCTTTGTTAGGCGAACTGCCCTCTATGATTTTTTACTCCGATAATGGGAACAATATAGGATATACTACTCTTACAATGCGCGGATTTGATCAGCGACGCATAGCAGTTTTAGTAAATGGCGTGCCGCAAAATGATCCTGAAGATCATAATGTGTACTGGATAGATTTTCCTGATATGGCTTCTAATTTACAGTCAGTTCAAGTGCAGCGCGGTGCTGGAATGGCTAACTATGGAGCTGCCGCAATAGGAGGGAGCATCAATCTTACAACTGCAAATTTTGCAAATGCCAATTTTATGAGATTCTCCAGTGGAGTCTCTTTGCAGCAATACGATGATGTTAATTCGCAGCTTATTCCGAATGCCAGCCGAATATCGTTTGAAACTTCGAGCGGACTTGTTGGAAAATATGCTATGTATGCGCGGCTTTCACGTATTTCAAGCGATGGCTATCGCTATCACTCGCAAGCCGAACTTAACAGTTATTTTCTTTCGGCTGTGCGCTTTGACAGCAATGTAACAACGCAAATAACTGTTTATGGCGGCCCTTTTTCCGATGGTTTAGCTTATAATGGCTTGCCTAAAAGTGCTATTTATGATCCTGCAGCTCGTCGAGAAAATTATAGCTATTTTGATTATAATTCCGACTCGCTGTCAAATGGCAAAGAAGTGCTTAACTATACAATTAAGCGTCGCTCGCAAGAAATTGAGAATTTCTCTCAACCTCACTATGAGATTTTGAATGATGCAACGTTGTCGAGCAATCTTACTCTAAAATCAACTCTATTTTATTATAGCGGCAGCGGCTATTATGATTTTGACGGCTCATGGGCTGATTCTTCAACTTTGCGATTAACTTCTCATTATGGCTTCCATTCAATCGAAAATCCGCGCAATGCTATTATTCGCGCTTATGTAGACAATAATCAAGGCGGTTGGATACCTCGCATTGTGTTGAAGCATGATGCCGGAGAAACTACTGTCGGCGCTGAAATACGTCTTCATAGGTCTTATCATTACGGCCAAATCCCTTATTCTGAAATTTTGCCGGATAATTATGATGTCAATTACAAAATCTATGAATACAATGGGAAACGCAATATTTATTCGCTGTTTCTACGTGAGCAGTATGACATATCGTCTGATTTGCGTTTAACAGGCGAGATGCAAGTCGTGCATCATCGCTACGCTATTGACAATGAAAAAGCTGGGGGCATTTACACAACATATATGAATATCGCTGGTAAAGAAATTGGAAATGGTCAAGAACTTTTCGCAATAAATTATACTTTTCTCAATCCTCGTTTGGGTATAAATTGGAACCCTAATGAAAATATTTCTGGATACGCTGCATTGGCAGCAACATCACGCGAACCGCGAATGAGAAACCTTTATGCAGCAGAAGATGCTTATTTTGGAGCTTTGCCGCTATTTAAGTCATATATTAACAATGGCATTACAATTTATGATTTTTCGTCGCCTCTGATAAAGCCAGAAAAACTCATTAATCTTGAAGCCGGAGCTGCATTCAAGAATGACAAATTCCATGTAAAATTAGGCTTGTATTGGATGGAATTTACTGATGAATTTGTAAAAAATGGCAAACTTGATATTTTTGGAGTTCCCGTGGACGGCAATGCTAAACGGTCGCGACACATAGGCGCCGAATTAGAAGCTTCTGCGATAATTTATGTTGGAAATTCCGGTTCTTTAACTGTAAGCGGAAATACAGCAATAAGTCATAATCGCTTTGTTGATTATAATTACTTTACCAATGACGGAACAGTAATATCGCTTAAAAATAATCAAATTGCAGGTTTTCCTGATGTGCTGACCAATATGCGTGCTGAATATGCTTATGGAATTTTACGAGGCGGTTTTACTTTGCGTCATATTGGCATGATGTACACAGATAATTTTGGCGCTAAATTGCGAATATTGCGAAGCATAAATCCAAGTATTGCTGATTATCTTGACAATACGATTCCTGCTGCAACAGTTGTAAACTTTTCAGCTGCCATAGAGATGCAAAACATCATAGAATTGCGACGCTTGCGCCTGTATTGTACGGTAAATAATGCCGGAAATCTTTTATATGCTGCAGGAGGAGTGGGAAAAGAATTTTTTCCTGCTGCTGGCCGATCTGTATATTTGGGTGTAGAAGCTGAGTTATAAACAGTTATTGCAGAGAGTTATGTTGACTGGATATCATTCCATCGCGCATAGTTATGGTTCTGTCGGCAAGAGCAGCCACTTCGGGGCTGTGTGTAGCCACAACAAATGTAAGCTCTTGCTTGGCTCGAAGTTGTGTAATAATTTCTAAAATTGCAGATGCATTCGCCGAATCTAAGTTCCCAGTCGGTTCATCAGCTATAATCAATGCAGGCTCATTTATAAGCGATCGTGCAATGGCGGTACGCTGTTGTTCTCCGCCCGACAATTCTGCCGGTTTATGGTTTGCTCGATGCTCGAGTTTTACATTTTTGAGCAATGAAAGTGCGCGGATTTTCACCTCTGCGATAGGTTGATTTGCAATCAGTGCAGGCATCATTACATTCTCAAGAGCTGTAAATTCAGGCAACAAGTGATGAAATTGAAAAATAAATCCTATATGCCTATTGCGAACTATATCCGATCCCTTTTGCGACAAAGCTTGGCTATCAATGCGATTGCTATTGATAAATAATTCAATAGAGCCGGAGTTTGGTATGTCTAACAAACCCAACAAATGCAATAAAGTGCTTTTTCCGGCGCCGGAAGGTCCCATCAATGCAAGAAATTCGCCTTGTCTGACATCGAGCGTTACTCCGCGCAATACCGGTGTGTCGTTATGCGAGCGAAGCGAGTAACTCTTTAGCAGGTTCTTAGCTGAAAGTATGGTCATATTCTTCAAATCAATTATTCGTCACTTATATTTTAACGAAATTGCTGCAGAAGTCGCACATCATTTTCATACAACAAACGAATATCATCAATGCCTGTTCGCAATAATGTAACGCGCTCAATTCCAAATCCAAATGCATAGCCAGAAAATTCTTCGGGATCAATTTTGCAGTTTTTTAACACATTTGGATGAACCATTCCACAGCCGCAAATCTCTAGCCATCCTGAATGTTTACAGATACGGCAGCCATTTCCGTTGCAAAGATAGCATGAAATGTCAACTTCAGCACTTGGCTCGGTAAATGGAAAATAGGATGGACGAAATCTGAATTTTGAGTTTTTGCCATACATTTCTTTTGCAAAAGTTATAATCGTTCCTTTCAAATCGGCAAAAGTTACATGACGGTCAATATACAGTCCTTCCAATTGATGAAACTCAGCAAGTGAACGAGCACTTACAGTTTCGTTGCGATATACTCTGCCGGGCATAATTGAGCGAATAGGCGGCTTCTGTGATGTCATTACTCGAATTTGCACGCTTGAAGTATGCGTGCGAAGCACAATATCATCTGCATTGTCCGAGCGAATAAAGAATGTATCCTGCATATCGCGCGCAGGATGGTCGGGAGCAAAATTAAGGGCGCCAAAATTATAGTAATCTGTTTCTATGTCCGGCCCTTCGGCAACAGCGAAGCCCATTTTTTCAAAAATTGAAATGCAATCATCCATCGTTCTTTGAATAGGATGAATTGAGCCAATGGAAGAGCGTCGGCCAGGCAGTGTAACATCTATGCGTTCGGTTTTAGATTTGCGCCGTTGTTCAAAATATTCATTTCTCTCTCTGTAAAAGTTCTCAGCCAAAAGTCGTAACGCATTTAGTTCTTTGCCAATTAACGGCTTGTCTTCTTTCGGAACATTACGCAAGCGTTCTATAAATCCTTGCAGCGAGCCCTTTTTGATTAAATGTCGAAGCCGGAACTGCTCTAATTGCTCTTCATTGATAACTTCCGCTATTTCGCGTTCCACAACTGCATGTAATTGTTGAATTTCTGAAAGCATTGCTTTTAAGTGTAAGTTATTCTTTGAGAAAAAGATGTTTGATTTTTATATATAAGCGTAAAATACGAATTAGATAAAAAAAGGCGTTCGTTGAGTGCGAACGCCCAAAAGATAGTTCAATCCTAAAATTAATTATCCAATTGCTTTTTTAACTATAACAGAAAAAACAGCAGGATGATTCATTGCTAAATCGGCAAGCACTTTGCGATTGATAGCTATGTTGTGCTGTTTCAAACCGTTCATCAATTTTGAATATGTAGTTCCTTGCTCGCGTGCTGCCGCATTAATGCGAACAATCCACAGACTGCGGAAAGTGCGTTTTTTTAGGCGACGGTCGCGATATGCATGCAACAATCCTTTTTCAATGTGATGTTTTGCTATTGTCCACACCTTGCTCCGCGCTCCCCAATAACCTTTGGCGAGCTTAAGATATTTACGGCGGCTGCGGTGCGATGCTGCTTTATTTTTTGCGCGTGGCATTGTAACTCCTTATATTTATAGTGAGGACGGCGGGAGAGCTTCGCTGTTGTGTGTACCCCGCACGTCACAAAATTGCATTGGCAGAAGTAGGATTTTATCCGACTCCCAACATGCGTTTAGCTGCAAATTCATTAGTCGAATGGACCAACGTTGATTGGCGCAATAAGCGTTTGCGTTTGCGTGTTTTAGAGGTGAGGATATGGCTTTTGAAAGCTCTTTCTCGTTTAACACGTCCGCTGCCGGTTATGGTAAAGCGTTTTTTTGCGCCGCTTTTTGATTTCATTTTTGGCATGGTTTCCTCTGTACTTTCTATGGATTGAACTATTTTACATCGTTTTTGTTTCGGGTTTTGGCTTTTTAGATGTTTTATCGGGAGCTAGAGTAACCGACAGCATTTTGCCTTCGGGATGCACCGGCTGATCAACTTTTGAAACGTCTTCCAATGCAGTTACAAAGCGTTCAAGTAATGCTTGACCAATTTCTATATGAACGATTTCTCGTCCTTTAAACATTACAGTCGCCTTTACTTTATGCCCTTCGTCTAAAAAATCGCGAGCATGCCGAGTTTTAAAATCGAAATCGTGCGTATCGGTGCGCCATTTAAAGCGCACTTCTTTCAGCAATTGCTGATGCTGGGCTTTTTTCTGCAATTTCTCGCGTTTTTGCAATTCATAAGCAAATTTGCCATAGTCAATAATTTTACAGACGGGTGGCTCTGCTTGCGGTGCAATTTCAACTAAGTCTTTTTCTTCACCGTATGCTTGTTCTAATGCTTTATTGATAGGCATTATACCGAGCATTGCGCCTTCTTCGTCGACAACACGCACTTGAGCAACGTTAATTTCATCATTAATGCGATGTTTGCGATTTTTATCACGAATAGCACCTCGTTCTCCAATGGGCGTAAATGGTCGCGGAGCGAATGGTCTCCTCAAAAAATACCTTAATAAAAGTAATCAAAAAATATTAATTGTGCTAACGAACTGCGAAAATACCGCTCTTTATGGTCTTTTCAAAAGAGATGGCAGAATTTCTTTGATTTTCTCTCATAAAACTATTGTTTTCCGTAGTTTTGATATCTAATACTTCTTTTCTTTTATAAAAATTCACTCATTATCTATGACAGAACAAACGCGCAATGACCAAGAACTGCGCCGCTTAGAAGAGTTGCATTTGCTTCGAGAGCAAGGTATAAACCCGTATCCGCCTACTTTTGATAAAACACACTCAAATATTCAGGTTCTGGAGGTTTTCTCAGATGAAAACTCTTCTTTGCTTGCCGATATTTCTGTTGCCGGACGCATCATGGCAATCAGATCAATGGGAAAAGCCGCTTTTATGCACATTCAAGATGATATGGCGCGTTTGCAATTATATTTTCGAAAGGATGAAACACCAGAATTTTATTCTATTATACATACTCTTGATATTGGCGATATCGTTGGTGTTCGCGGCTTTGCATTTCGAACAAAAACCGGTGAAATTTCGGTTCACGCCAAAGAAGCCACGTTGCTTTGCAAGTCATTGCGAGTATTGCCTGCTGCAAAAGAGGAAATTGATGAAAACGGCAATAAGATCATTCATGATGCTTTTGCAGACAAAGAGCTTCGCTATCGTCGCCGTTATGTTGACCTTATCGTTAATTCGCACATTCGTCAAATATTTGTAAAACGTGCCCGCATAATTTCCGAAATGCGCCACTATTTTGATAATTTCGGCTGGCTCGAAGTGGAAACACCTATTTTGCAGCCGCTTTATGGGGGAGCAGCTGCACGTCCTTTCGTTGCGCATCATAACGCGCTTAATGTGCAGTTGTACATGCGAATTGCTCTTGAACTCTATTTGAAGCGGTTGATTGTTGGCGGTTTTGAGGGCGTATATGAAATCAGTAAAAATTTCAGAAATGAAGGAATGGATAAAACACATAATCCAGAGTTTACGATGATGGAACTATACGTTGCATATAAAGATTACAACTGGATGATGGATATGACTGAAGATTTGCTGCGCCGGCTTTCTCAGGCAGCCAACAAATCTTTCTCAGTCCAATTTGCCGGTAATAATATAAGCTTCGAACCGGCTTTTCGTCGCGCAAAAATGTTCGATTTATTGAAAGAGCATACTGGCTATGACCTATTTGGATTAAGCCGTGAAGAATTGTACTCTATTGCACAAACTATAAAAGTCGAAGTTGAAAGAGCAGCAGGAACAACCAAGATTCTCGATGAGATATTCAGCCAAAAAGTGCAGCCACATTTAATTCAGCCAACATTCGTCATGGACTATCCTGTTGAAATGTCGCCTTTGGCAAAAATGCATCGTACAATTCCCGGTCTTGTCGAAAGGTTTGAACTTTTTGTAGCCGGTGCAGAATTGGCGAATTGCTTCACCGAGCTAAACGATCCTATTGACCAGCGGAAACGTCTTGAAGATCAGGCAGCTTTGCGAAGCGGCGGCGATGATGAGGCGATGACATTTGACGAAGATTTTATCTATGCCATCGAAGTCGGATTGCCGCCTACTGCCGGAATCGGCATTGGCATTGACCGATTGGTGATGCTGCTTACAGGTCAGGAATCTATTCGCGATGTGCTGTTCTTTCCTCAAATGCGACCTGAAAAGTAAAAAAATTGCAAAAAGGTGCGATAGAATTATTTAAAACATACGATTGCTTACATTATAGCCGTACTGATTAAGTTTGACAAGCACATTCTGCTCAACATGTAACATTAGGTGTAATATGCGTTGCTTCACACAACGAATGAAATTAGCAGTCTGCATATTTAGATATATTTCATTATGTGCGTTTGTGCTGTTAATAAGCGCATTATTACCGGTTAAAGCGCAATGGAAAGCGGCAAAACTGCCATTTGGATATGATAATGGTTACTATCTCGACGTATATTTTTTGCCTACAAACCCGCAATATGGCTGGGTAAGCGGCATGGAAGGGAAAGTTTTGCGCACGTCTGACGGAGGCGCTACATGGATTGGTTCGGTAGTGCCAACCAGCGGAAATATGCTCGAAAGCATTCAATTTGTAACAACTAGAATTGGATATACTTCCGGGCCGACCGGCATTTGGAAATCCATTGATGGCGGCGTTACTTGGTCAGAAATTACGCCAAATACGTCTGTCGGCTTTTCTTTTTGGGGCTGCTATTTTGTGAATCAGCAAGTTGGAGTTTTTCTTGGCGGTGTATGCGGCGGACCGCAGTATTTTTTTCGCACAACTGACGGAGGCGGTTCTTGGAACGTATTTATCGGGAATCAGCAAAATACTAAACTTTCCGATGCAATTCTCGAATCTGCAACAGGTCGCGGATACGCTTCTAGCAGCGGTTTAATTTGGCAAACTAATGATGGCGGAATATCTTGGAGTTTTCTGTCAAATACAGGTACCTTTGTATGGCAAGAAGAAATTACGCATCTTGGCAATTCAATACTTGTGCCTGCATCTGGAATTGACTGCGACGGACAAAGCCGCAATGTCGGCGAAATGCGATTTTCAACAGATGAAGGAAAATCTTGGCGCAATGTACAAACTGGACGCTCGATGTTTGGCGCATTTCTAAACTCTTCAACGTCTGGATGGGGCGTAGGCGACGCCGCGACTGTCGTTCATACAATAGATGCCGGAAGAACTTGGCAATTGGTTAATTGCGGAATACCTGATGGAAAAAATATTGATGATATATGGTTTATCAACGACACAACCGGCTGGTGCGTTGGCGAAGGAGTATATCAATATATGCCAGAAAAAGGAATGCCAGTACGCATACAAGCGTCTAAGAAAAGAATATGCGCTGGAGATTCCATTCAACTAACAGCATCTGATGGCTTTGACCGATATTTATGGTCAAACGGTAAAACAGATAAAAAAATCACCGTTAGCGTCGCAGGTGCATATCGAGTTTCAGCGTATATTGATGCAATTTGCTATGTTGCGACCGATTCAATTTCTATTGAAACTTTACCAGCGCCAGCACCGATTTTACAAATAAATCGCGCAGCTCCGGGACTGTGCAAACCCGGCGACAGCATCATAATATCTGCACAAAAGGGATTTGCTTCTTATAGATGGAACACCGGTGAAACTACTCTCGAAATTACAGTAAAATCACCTGGATTATATTCTGTAACTGTTATTGACAGCAACGGATGCGTAGGAATATCTCAACCAATAGCAATCAATAAATCTGATCCATTTAAACCGCAGATAAAAACAAACAGAAAAGCGACTTTTTGCAAAGGCGACTCTGTAATGCTTTATGTATTAGGCAGCTATCATTCATATCTCTGGAATACAGGAGAAACCTCAACATCCATCACGGTTAATAAATCAGGCAATTATCGAGTTACTGTCGTAGACTCAAATGGCTGTGATGGAACTTCCGACAGTGTTGAAGTTAATGTTCTCGATATTCAAAATCGCTTGGAGTTCAGCAATATCATATCAGGTGTAAGCGAATTTTCATTTGATTCCACTGCTCTTGGCAAATTATCTTGCAAACATATTCTTCTTCGTAATCGCGACTCTCTGCAAGCTGTTGTTATTGAGCAGCCAATGCTTCTGCATAACATATTATTTTCCTTGCGACAATCAGAATTGCCTTTGGCTATTCCACCGCTTGGAGAAGCGTCACTTACAATTTGTTATGCAGCAGTCGACTCGGGCTTGGTTCGAGACACGCTGATAATATCCGACACTTGCTCGCCTAATTTTCTTCCTTTGCGTGGTTACGGGCTTCCATTGCCAATAAATGGCAATTCACATTGTAATATACCTTTGAAAGGCGATGTTTTTGCATTAGGAGATAATTTTCGCATAACTGGCATCCTAACTAATTATTCATTTAATAGTTTTCTGATTCTGTATAGTTATCAAGGAGAAAAATCGAATTTCCGATCGGCGCGACTTGTTTCCCTATTAGGAAATGAAGTAGGAAAAATTAGTTGGAAAATAGACGAGGTCACGATTGAGCAAGAAACGGGTGAAATCAATATTGATTCTCAAGGTCTGTTTCCAGGTGCATATATTCTCTTTGTAACCATAGGTGATAAATCAGTTGCTATGCCTCTATTCATAGAATAATAAATGATTTGGAATTTATCAAACATTATCAGCGGCATTCGCGCTTTGCTTGCAGCACCATTGGCGTATTCTATAATTTCAGGGAATAAGTTATTGGCGGCTGTTTTAATTATCCTGATTGTAGCGTCGGATGTAGCTGATGGAATAGCAGCGCGCAAGCGCAATGAAGTAACAGAATTTGGAAAGTTTATAGATCCGTTAGCCGATAAAATAGTAGCCGGAGCCAGTGGATTATGTTTGTATATTGGAGGTTACATACCGGCATGGTTTTTTTTGTCTGTGATAGGGCGAGATATTGCTATTTTGATAGTTGGAGCAGTAGCAACAAGAAAAACAAAATTTATTCTTCCTTCTAATTATGTCGGCAAATTGACGGTAGTTATGATAGCACTTGCCATGTTGGCATCGTTTATGATTCCTGAAAGCCTGCTTAATTTTCCGATATTGCTAACAACTGTTGCTGTAATGTTATACTCCCTTTATAATTATGGACTTCGCTTTGTGCGCTATATGAAGAAACATAAATTATGATACGCTTATTCATTAGCTGTAATTTATTGTTCAGAATTATTTTTGTTAAGATTGTAACAAAATATTGCTTAGAGCATTCATTTACTTGCCTAAACGGGTTCGTAAATTAGTTTCCTTGCTGTTTCTTATTATATTTTGAAAATAATCGGAGTAAACAATGCGTAGTTTCCACAAAAGTATATATACAGTTGCCATAGCAATTTCCACTTTATTTTGGGGATGTTCAGGCAAAGAGCGTGTTATTGACACGCTTCCAGATTTGTGGCTGCTGCTCAATGTAACAACTGATAATCCGGCAAGTTTGACTTTGCAAAAATATCCTGATAATTCAACAATATCCAACGATAAATTTCAGCAGGCAAACGGAAGAACTTTGCCGTCAGCAGTGAAGTCGGTTGCTGAATTTCGTGACCGCCTATATCTAATGATGCCCTCAATCAAAACGATATATATTATTGATTCTAAATCCTTTGCATTGAAGGATAGCTTAGTTTTTGCCGCTGTAAATCGTATTCCTACCGCAATATGCTTTGCTAATGCGACAACTGCTTATGTATGCCATGAAAATGATACGGTGGTTAGCGTTGTAGATATTCTATCTTTTAAAACTGCGAGAGTAGTCGCTTGCGGAAAACAAGCGACAGGCATTGCAGTGGTAGGAAATCAAGTATTTGTTGCAAATCAGCTTAGCAATACCGTAACGCAAATAGATACACGCACAAATTTAGTTGTGGCACAACACCAAGTTCCGCCAGCTCCAACTTTTGTTCAACCTTCTACCGACGGACATTCTGCGGTGGTAATATGTCTTGGTGACGGTAAAATTAACAAATCTGTTCCTGCAACATCTTCTTATGCAATCTTTATCGATGCACCAACAGCAAAAATAACTATTCAAACTGCGCTTCATGATACTTATTATCCGGAAGATATTGCAGCCGTGCCACGTGGCATGGCAATCACAAAATCAGATTGGGCTTTTATACCTACCGACATGGGTTTGTTTCAACTTGACCTTATCAATAAAACCTCGCCAAACATAATTGATGAAACGGCGTATAATCTCGCTTTTTATAACTATCGGCGACTTCAGCTTATTCTCATAAAGGATATGCAGCTCATAGTTGCCGACCAAAATACAGGCAAGAAAAAGGAACAATATCAATTGCCGTTTTCGGTGTCTGCTGTAATTGGCACAGATTTTCAATTATGAATTTCCGTCTTGCATGGTTTATTTCTCGTCATTTTGCCCGCTCTTTTCGCAACCGAGCGTTTCTATCTTTCACGCGATCCGTTGCACTTTTAAGCGTAGTAATCGGCACTATGGCGCTAATTATTGCGCTTTCCGTTTTAGAAGGGTTCGACCGAACTTTGCACGAAAACGCAGTGCGCTTTACTGCTCATATTCATTTGATTGCTTTTAATAATCAGATGATTCATAATGCCGATTCTATCCAACATCGTTTGCTGTCTTCCATCAAAGAAATATCATCTGCAATTCCATGTCTTGAGCGAGAAGGACTTGCAAGAGGCGGCAGCGGCACTGAAGGTATTCTTATCAAAGGAGTTAATATTCCCGATGAGTTCAGTATACGTCCTAAGCGCATCGTTGCCGGAGCCTTATTGCCTCAATCCGACACATCTCGAAGTGCTTTCATTGGGCGAAAACTTGCTTTATCTCTCGGCATTAAAGTAGGTGAAAACATTGTATTGACCGTTATGTCATCATTTCCAGATGGCTCTCAAACTCCTTTTGTCCAAAAGTATACAGTTGCTGGAATTTACGAAACAGGCATGTCGCAGTATGACGATTTGTATATTTATGTGCCTTTCAAATCTGCTCGGCAACTATTCGGCGTTAATGATGGCGAAGTTTCATCTTTCGATATTATGCTGCGCTCAATAACTGATATTCCAACAACAGCTAAGATAATTGAAGATACACTAGGGTATCCATTTTATGCTGTAACAATAAACGATTTGCATGCAAGTATCTTTGCATGGATAGATTTGCAAAAAAAGCCAATACCTATCGTTCTGGGGCTTATAAGTATTGTGGCTGTGATGAATTTGCTGACAATGCTGCTGATTAGCGTAGTGGAAAAAACACATTCGGTCGGCATTTTACGCGCTTTAGGTATGAAGCGCGCCGATATCATACTCATATTTGCCTCGCAAGGACTGCTCATTGGCTTCATCGGAACGTTTATCGGCTGCGGTCTTGGTTTATTAGCAGGACTTGCACAGCAAACTTGGGGTCTGATACGATTAAATGGAGATATCTACTACCTTGACAAAGCGCCGGTTGCATTTACTGTATGGCAGTTTATTATAGTTGGAGGTGCTTCGCTCTTACTATCTCTATTAGCCACTCTAATTCCCGCATGGATAGCAGCCAAAAATAAACCTGTCAGTTCTTTAAGATTTCGGTGAAAAATTTCCATATTTAATTTCTAACCGTTCTCGGTTCAAGCGCAGATTCAACAGTGAAGTGCAACGGAAGAAATAAATAAAGAGTTGGTTTAAGTGTCATAGCTCTACAACCCGACGAGGAGTATATCACAAACGGAGCACAATATGCCCAGCGGCTATACACACCTAACGCAAGAGCAAAGATACGAAATAGAAATCATG
>JBDHXA010000026.1:0-35378 GCA_039810485.1 Chlorobiota bacterium
GATTAAAGGATTACCCTGATTAATCACAAAATCACACAAATCAGCTAAATCATAGTTCAGACATTTTCTCATATCGCCAAGCCTTTATAGTTTTCATAAATGGTTGTCTGCACAGTGATTTTTAAGATTAAAGGATTACCCTGATTAATCACAAAATCACACAAATCAGCTAAATCATAGTTCAGACATTTTCTCATATCGCTAACTCTTTATTTATTTGTTCCAAAATCATTTCTTTTATGCTTGTTTCCATTTTAGAGAAAGCAAACCATTTCCTGCCCAAATCTTTTAATGAAGCTCCTAAATGATATATTTCTTTTTGGTCTATAATCAAAAAGCGGTCGTGGCTTTGGGTTAATAGTTTTGCTTCAAAATGTCCGTATTGTTCATTCGCCTTTTTAATATCTAAAGCCATTGGCTTACTAATGGTTTTGGTGAGCAGAAGCACTTTTGCATTTTTATTTTTCTTGGCTAAATGCGTCAGGGTGTTTTCGTCTATGTAATTATCAATCAGAATAATTTCCTTTTTAGCTGAGCGGATAATTTTGGAAGCCAGCTTGTATGCATCAAATATCTGCCCGTTGAAGAATACGCCTTGGGTGGGAATGAGTTGTGTGTTTATTTGCAAGTCTATTTGATTAACCTTATCGGCTAAATTATCAAACCTGTCTTCTAATCGGTTCATACGATTATTAATAGCATATCCTTTTAATAAATAGTCTTTTAAGACATTCGTAGCCCAAATTCTAAATTGCGTTCCCTGTTTAGATTTTACACGATAACCAACGGAAATGATAACATCAAGGTTGTAGTATTTAGTTTTGTATTTTTTACCATCAGAAGCAGTTGTCAAGGATTCCTTGACAACTGAAATTCTATCTAACTCATGCTCTCTAAAGCAGTTATTAATATGTAAACTAATATTTTGCTTCGTTTGTTGAAATAAGGTAGCCATTTGCTGTTGAGATAGCCAAACGGTTTCTTCGTCTATTCTTACCTCAATATGTTCAGCAAGTTCATTGGATTGATATATAATTATCTCGTTTTTCATACCGTTAGCTCTTTAAAATTATCAGCAATCATTTTCGCCAATGTCACCGCTTCCTCGTTTAATTCTTCCAACTCAATATGTATTTCGTTCAGGCGTGCTTCGTAATCATCCCGATAGCCATCGGGATCATCGGTGTCCACGCCTACATACCTGCCCGGGCTTAAGCTCCAGTCTTTGGCTTCTATTTCTTTTTGCGTTACTACTTTGCACAGTCCTTCCACATCGGTATAAATGCCTTCGGGGAAACGGATCGTAAGCCATTGGGCTTGTTTGTAGAAATATTCAGTTTCATGCAGCAGTCCGGGTTCTTCTTCATCGGGGTTGCCGCTGAGTTGTTGTTGCAGGGCTTTCAGAGACGCAAGGCATTGCGCCTGTACATTCAATTCTTTCCAGTCTTTGTTTTTGCTCAGTTGGTATTCTTTGGCGGCTGTGCTAATGGCATCCAGCAATTGTTTAATGAGTTTGTCTTGTGGTTTGCGTAGTGCCTTTGTCTGTGCTGTGATTGCTTCTG
This sequence comes from Chlorobiota bacterium, assembly GCA_039810485.1. GTDB lineage: Bacteria > Bacteroidota > Ignavibacteria > Kapaibacteriales > UBA961 > JADZAA01. The sequence goes on from JBDHXA010000026.1 coordinate 1,563, forward strand.
TCTGAACTATGATTTTTGTGATTGAATGATTACCATGATTGCCTTTTGCTTTGATGGTTTCAATTAGTTCAGTTTGTTTGTTCAAAATATTTTCAAAATCATCAAGAGCATTTAAATCGTTATATAGTGGTTCGCAAACAGCTTTTAGCTTTTCATTTTTCACTATCAACTTAAGCTGCTTTTGCAGTTCGGTAGTTGCTTCGGCTGTTTCTTTGGCTAAATCGGCAGCCGTTTGCAAATAGCTTTTCACCGTGCTTTCAAACTTCTTGGTGTTGCCTCTATACAGGTTTACAATGCAAATGAGGTTTTGTAATTGCTCGGGGCTAAAGTCGTTTACTTTGCTCGTTACCTTGCGGTAAATTTTTCGGGCATCGAGCATAAGCACAGTGTCTGAACTACGATTTCTTTGATTTTTGTGATTGCCTTGATTATTATTTGAGTCAATCCTATTAATCATTGAATCAGATGAATCATAGTTCAGACGTTCTTTCCCACGATCAAAAAACCAAAGGGTGCAAGGCAATGAACGGGTATAGAAAAAGTTGTTGCCAATAGCCATCATCACATCTACTGCACCGGTTTTTACCAATTTCTCCCGTATGTCTTTTTCGCTGTGTCCTGCATCGCTGGCAGAGGAAGCCATTACAAAACCTGCTTTGCCTGTTGGTTTCAGGTAATTGTAGAAATACTGAATCCACAAATAATTGGCGTTGTCATTTTTAGGCAGGTTTACTTTGCCATCCAAAATCAAGCGTGGGTCTTTTTTTACAACATCTTTGGCTTTGTCCACACCGTCCACATTAAACGGTGGGTTTGCCATTACAAAATCAGCACCGCCCACAAGATCGTGTTTGTCTTCGTAGAAAGTGTTGCCTTCCTGTATGTTGCCTTCTAATCCGTGCACTGCAAGGTTCATCTTGGCGAGTTTGGTATTGAGGTCGGCTTTTTCTTGTCCGTAAAAAGTAACTTTCTCGGCAGGTTTCAGTCCTTCGCTTTCTATGAAATATCCAGTTTGCACAAACATACCCGCACTGCCGCAGGCAGGGTCGAACACAATGCCGTGGTCGGGTTCAATTACGTTTACAATGGTTTGCACCAAACTCATAGGCGTAAAAAACTCTCCGCCTTCCTGCGCTCCGGTCATTGCAAATTTGTTGAGGAAGTATTCATAAATCTTCCCGAACAAATCGCCTTCGGCTTTCTGCAACACTTCTTTATTGAAAATGCGAAGCAGTTCACGCAACAAGTCTTTACTGAAAATGGAAAAGTTTTTGGGCAATACCCCTTTGAGGTTGTCGTATTCGTCCTCAATCAGTTTCATTGCATTGTCAATGGCTTCACCTATGTCGGCACTTTCGGGCAATGAAACCAGGTAGTCAAACTGTGCCTTGTCGGGCAGAAACATTGAGTTTTGTTCTTCAAAGTCTTTTTTTGTCAGCGGTCGTTTGCCCCGTTGCGGATGCGAAGGCAAAGTTTTTTCCACTTCCACTTTTACTTTTTGAAAGCGGTTGTAAGCGTGTCGTAAAAATATCAGCCCCAATACGGGCATTGAGTATTCCGAAGCAGTCAGTTTACTGTTGGCTCTAAGTTGATCAGCAGCTCTCCACAGTTCGGCTTCTAATTTTCTAAGTTGTTTTCCTTGCATTTACTATTTCAGTGTATTATTAAAATATCGTTTATAAATGGTTAAGATTGCTTTTCTCTCAATCAAAAATAAGAGATTTTATGATTTTTGCTAAATCATAATAAAACATAAAAAAATACTACTGATTGCAATATATCAGCAGTTGGCAAATTGAATTGAACACTTAAAAAAAACTCTTTTACTCTTCTCTTATAGATTCCGAGATATTTTGCTCAGAAGCGCTTTTGGCGGGATATATTGTGGCTGCAAGTGTAAGAGTCAGAGTTACAGCGCAAACAGCCATGACATCGAACCAGTGAATTGAAACGGGAATTGCACTCACAATATAGCGTGATCTGTCGAGCGAAAGCCAGCCAAAAGCAATCTGTCCCCAGCATAGGCCCAAGCCAATAAGACAACCTGCAATTATGCTAATAAAGCCAATTAGCGCACCTTCGGCTATGAATATTCCGCGAATAGCTGCAATAGAAGCTCCCATTGCGCGAAGAATTCCAATGTCGCGGCGCTTTTGCACAACAGTCATGGCAAGTGATGCCAAAATGGTAAACGCTGCAATGCACACCACTATGCTGACGACGGTAAACACTGCTAATCGTTCAAACTTCATAACGCCATAGAGGTCGCGATGCAAATCATACCAAGTTTGAACAGAATTACCAAATAAAGAGCGGAGTTTTTGCGCGTTTGCATCCACATCTTCTAGCGCGTTGAATTTCACATCAATCACCGAAGAAGAATTGCGAAGCAGACGTTTGCCGAGATAATCGGATCCAAATATGTAAAAATTGTCATATTCTCGCGCATTTGACTGAAATATGCCGGCTACTCTTGCTAATACGCCTTTTGGAGGCAAGCCAAGCGTTGCGGCCGACTCTATATCGGCAGGAGAATAGAAATGAAGCGAATCACCAGGAAAAATACGAAGCTTATCGGCTACACCGTAGCCGACAACAATACGAGGCATTTGGTCGCCCGAGTTTGGATCGAGCGCAAAGCGTCCGAATACTATGGAATTGGCAATACCGGATATTTTTTTCAAATCATCGGACGATGCAGCATTCATCATAAAAACCTGCATTGTGCCGCTGCTTCCAACAACCACAACCTTACCTTGACGAATTTCGGCATAAGCTTTTACATCTGGCATATTGTGTAATTCAGCAAGCGTGCGTGAAGCAAGCACCGTGTCTGCGCCAACTGTAATGCGAACATGCGGATCGAAACTGATGAGCATGGTTCGCAGCAAATCGCCAAATCCGTTGAAAATAGAAGTAACGCAAATGAGAGCTGCAACACCTACGGTGATGCCCAGCAGAGAGCAAGCAGTAATAATGGAGATAAAATTAATTTTTCTGTCAAAAAACAGATAACGTAAAGCAATGTGTAAAAATAATGGCATTATTCACCTCAAAAAAAGGAAAATATTATCTCCGAAGCAGCATTTTATAGGATTGGCGAATATTCTCGAAAGGAAATTGAGCAATTATATCGGATAATGAAATGGCAATAATATTATTGCATAAATTGCCAATGCTGCCTTCGTGAGTATGCTGCAAGTTGCGATCCGGAGCAAAAGTACCATTTTCAATGGAAGATGCGACAAACTTATAAGCGTCTCGGAATGGAACTCCTTCTATTGTAAGCTGATTGACTTGCTCTACACTGAAAGCATTGCGGTACATATCATTGTTCATAATGTCTTGGCGAATTTCTGCTCGCACTATTGCTTGGTGCATTATCTGAATGCAATCAGAAAGATCCATAAATGCAGGAAATAGAATTTCTTTTACAATCTGCATATCTCGATGATAGCCAGATGGCAAATTGCCTATTACTAATGAAACATCATATCCTACAGCGCGGATTTTATTGCACTTAGCTCTTATTAATTCAAATATGTCAGGATTTTTTTTATGAGGCATAATGCTTGAGCCAGTGGTCAGATCTTCGGGAAACGAAATAAAAGAAAAATTCTGAGAAACATAGAGTGTAATATCCATAGCCATTTTTGCCAATGTTGCGGCAATATTTCCCATGCCGTCGGCTGTTATTTTTTCTAATTTGCCGCGTTTCATTTGCGCGTATACAGAATTGACAACAAGCTTTTCAAAACCGAGCAATTCGGTCGTTCGCATTCTATTGAGAGGGAAAGACGAGCCATAGCCTGCACCGCTTCCAAGAGGATTTTTATTTATCACCGAAAAAATGCCAAGCAATACGGCCAGATCATCCGATAAACTCTCAGCATAAGCTCCGAACCACAGTCCAAACGAAGAGGGCATGGCCACTTGGAAATGCGTGTAGCCGGGCAATAATACTGATTTGTACTTTTCCGAAAGCTCTAATAATTTGTTAGCCAAAAGATGAGTTTCAACAACGATTGTCTCGATATTTTGGCGCAGAAACATTGCAATATCAACCAATACTTGATCATTACGCGAGCGTCCGCTATGTATTTTTTTTCCGGCATCGCCAAGCCGTCTCGTTAGTTCAATCTCCACTTGTGTGTGAATATCTTCAATGCTCGGCTCTATTTGAAATCTGCCGGAATTAATCTCTGCATAGATATTTTGCAGCTCAGCTACAATTCGCTTCGAATCTTCGGCTGTAATAATGCCTGATTCACCCAGCATAATGCCATGCGCAATCGAGCCGAGCACGTCGAATGGCGCAAGCATCAAGTCAAATTCAGCGTCGCGCCCTATGGTGAAACGCTCTGCAGCTTTATCGGTGCGGCTGCCTTTATCCCAAAGTTTCATAGAGTTTCGCAAGTTCGTTGATTAATGCGATATATAGGTTAATTCCGTCGGCAAGTTCATGCAAAGCAATGAATTCATCGGCGGTATGCGAACGTTCAGACATTCCCGGGCCTATTTTTACTGAAGGCGCAGAAATTAATGCCTGATCGCTCATTGTAGGAGAGGCAAACAAAGGAATGTTCAGTTTCCGAGCAGCTTGCACCAAGAAATGATCTTTTGAAATAGACGAGGGCTTCAGGCGCATAGACCTTGCAGAAATTGTGCAGCCGCAGCTATCTTCAATAATATCGAAAATCTCTTGATGCGTATAGCAGTCATTCAAGCGGACATCTGCCACGAAATTACATTCGTCGGGGATTACATTATGCTGAGAGCCTGCTGCAATTTGCGTAACAGTCATTTTCACGGGTCCAAGCAATGCAGAAGTTTTAGCAAATTGATAAGTCATAAACCATTTCAAAGAAGGAATTGCCTTTTCGATTGCATTTTCGCCGGTATTGCGTGCGGCATGACCTGATTTGCCATGCACTGCACAATCGAGAACCATCAGACCGCGCTCTGCAATTGCCATCTGCAAGGTAGTCGGCTCGCCAATTATTGCGCAGTCAATATTGCCAAGATGAGGCAGCAGAAGCTCAATGCCATTGGTTCCGGCAATTTCTTCTTCAGCGGTTGCTGCATAAATTAGATTAAATGGAATATCCGACCGCCGAAAATGCAAAAAAGCAGCAAGCAAAGCAGTTAATGCTCCTCCTGCATCATTGCTTCCCAGACCATAAAGTTTCCCATCTTCGAGATGAGGAAAAAATGGATCTTTTGTCCAATCTTTGCCGGGTTTTACGGTGTCGTGATGAGAATTGAGCAAAATAGTCGGTTTTACTGAAGAATAATTCTCGGAAAAAGCATATACATTATTAAGCAGACGTTGAGGCGCAGCTCCGAAAGTATCGAGAAAATTCCATAACAGCAATGCAGTTTTATCTTCATTTTTACTGAATGAAGGCACGCTGATTATTGAATTTAGCAATTCAGAAATTTCGTAAAAGTATGGAGCGTTATTCATCTGTGCCGCGAAGAATTACCGAAGTGCCGAAATTTAATGTAAAAATATCGTCTGCATGACAAACAACCACTTTTTGCACCCCGCTTTTCTTTGCCGAAAAAGCATATTCCAACTTAGGTTTCATTCCTTTTGATATAATGTCAGAACTCAGCATGTCTGAATATTGAAATTCGTCCAGAATGGGAACAGTTGAACTGTCATCAAAAGGGTCTGACAAGACGCCTTGCTTTTCAAAGCAAAAAAACAAAGAAACATCATGCTTTTTTGCAATAGAAGCTGCAATGGCTGCTGCGATAGCATCGGCATTGGTATTCAGCAAATTCCCGAATCCGTCATGCGTGATTGAAGCTATCACTGGTATAATGTTGTTAGAAAAACAGCTTTCGAGAAAATCGTCATTTATCCGCGCAATGTCGCCAACAAAACCGTAGTCAATATCTTTAACTTGTCTTTTTACAGAAGTTATCAGATTGGCATCGGCGCCGGTAAGACCAATAGCATTTATACTATGCTTCTGAAGCTTTGCCACGATGGTTTTGTTAATCAGTCCTGCATAAGTCATAACTACAATTTTCAAAGTTTCGGCGTCGGTGATTCTTCGTCCTTCCGCCATTCGAGGTTCAAGTCCGAGTTTTTGACCGAACTTAGAAGCGATTTTTCCGCCACCGTGCACTACCACAAAAGGCGTTGTAAACTGTTGAAGCGAAGCAAGAAAATTATCGAGCGCGTGAGAATCGTCAATAATATTACCGCCGATTTTTACAACTGAAATCATCGTCCTATTCCAGCAAGAATTTCACTGATAACGGCTTGCGCCGCCCATACGCGATTGCCCGCCTGCTGAATAATGCGCGAATATGGACTGTCGAGAGCGTCATCGGCTATTTCTACATTGCGGCGCGTGGGAAGGCAATGAAGCAATGCGCCATTATTCGTCAGATCCATTTTTTTCTTCGTTATCATCCATTGTTCATCGTGGCAGAGCACAGCGCCATAATTTGTGCAGGAAGACCAATTTTTTGCGTACACAACATCGGCTTCAGCCAACGCTTCGTTTTGTTGATATACAACGGGAATATCTTGTATAAATTCATGTGCAAGTTCATATCCTTGCGGATGTGCGACGATGATATCAGCACCGTACAAACGCGCCCATTCTAAAAATGAGTTTGCCACTGCCTGCGGCAAAGCTTTTGGATGAGGTGCCCACGTGAGTGCAATTTTCGGTTTGCGCTTTTCCATAATTTCTCTAATCGTCATCATATCTGCCAGCGACTGCAAAGGATGTCGTATTGCCGATTCCAAACTAATTGTTGGCCGTCCGGAATACTGCTCTATTTTCAAAATTATTTCATCGCGATAATCCTGCTCTCTATCGGCTAAATCAGCAAATGCGCGCACAGCGAGCACATCGCAGTATTCTCCAATCACAGCCGCGCCTTCTTTTATATGCTCTGCCGTCTTGCCATTCATAATTGCGCCGTCTTGGAATTCAATTTTCCAACTTTCAGCGCCTGAATTTACCGTAATAATATTTAATCCAAGATTTTGCGCCGCTTTTTGAGAGCTTAGCCGCGTTCTCAAGCTCGGATTAAAAAAAATCAAACCGATGGTCTTGTGCTTGCCTATTAGTTCATCGCAAAAAGGGTTATGCTTATAGGCAAGAGCTTTGTCTATTAATCTATGAATATCGGGAACATCATCAACGCTGATAAATCGTTTGAGCATAATGCATTGTAAATTAGTGAAAATTAAAATCCAGATGGTTTTAGCAGCAAACCGGCAGTTTCGGGAAATTCAAAAAGGATGTTCATATTTTGAATTGCCTGTCCTGATGCTCCCTTGATGAGGTTGTCAATGACACTTGCAATTACAGTCATGCCTTTGTGAGTTTCCATGCCGATTATGCATTTATTTGTCTGAACAGCCATTTTCAAATCAGGCAATCCTTCTTGAAGTATTGTAACAAATGGATGCTGGCTATAGAATTCTGTGAATAAATCCACAAGCTGTGAAGGTTGCAGATTTGTTTTGGTTACAATGGATGCGTGAATTCCACGTGTAAAATTTCCTCGAATCGGAATAAAATATATGGGAGAAATTTCTGACTTACAAACTTGTTGCAACGAAAATTCAATTTCGCGCAAATGCTGATGTTGGAATGGCTTATATATCTGCACATTCTGCGAGCGCCATGAGAAGTGAGAGGATGCCGAAAGTGTCTGCCCTGCTCCTGTTGAGCCGGTAATTGCCGTAATGTGCATATCGGAATGTAACATACGCTTTTGAGCAAGCGGTAGCAGTGCAAGCTGAATTGCCGTTGCAAAGCAGCCCGGATTTGCTATATGTTTTTTTTTTGCGCGAATATCGTCGCGATACAATTCAGGAAGCCCGTAGATAAAATTATCATTGTCGGAATATCGGAAATCTTGGCTTAAGTCAATTATTCTTGTTCGACTCGATATTGGATTATTGACGACCCAATCTCTCGATTGCCCATGCCCAAGGCATAACAGCAGTACATCGCAGTCGTCTTGCATTGATGCTTCAAACAGAAGATCAGTTTCGCCTACGAGGTCTTTATGCACAGAAAAAACATATTTTCCTGCGTTGCTGACGCTTTGCGCGAAAGCTATGTCAACGTGAGGATGACGAAGCAATATTCGAAGAGCTTCGCCTGCGGCATAACCAGCTCCACCAATAATGCCTATACGTATTTTCGAATGTTCAACCGACATTATCAGTTCCGTTCACTGCAAAAAACATCATGGATTGATTTGAGGCGATTTTAGCATATCCGCGCACATCATCGCCAGTCCAAGCGGAATTTGTTTCTCCGTATTTTCCGAAGCGCGAATTCATTAGGTCGTGCTCTGATTGTATACCCACAACGTGAAATCTATAAGGCGCTATCTGCAAAACAACTGTTCCAGAAACTGTTTCCTGAGAATGTAGCAGCAATTCTTCGATATCGCGCATTGCAGGTTCTAAAAATTGACCTTCATGAAGCAAAGAGCCGTAATGCGCTGCAATAGAATCTTTAACCGCTAATTGTTGTTTGGTTAATGTGTGTTTTTCAAGTGCGTGATGTGCTTTGATAATGACAAGTGGCGCGGCAGCTTCGAACCCGACGCGACCTTTTAGTCCAATAATTGTATCGCCGACATGTATATCGCGGCCAATTCCGAAGGGTTGGGCAATCTCAGCTACTTTTTTAATAGCTTCTATAGGGTTAGCGTAACCTATGCCATTGACTTTGACAAGCTCTCCTCGATTAAAGGCAAGCTCAATTATTTCGGGTTCGCTTTTGGTTACAGCAGACGGAAAAGCCGTTTCAGGCAAAAACTTGTCGGAAGTTAATGTTTCTTTTCCGCCTACAGTTGTGCCCCAAAGCCCTTTGTTAATGGAATACAAAGCTTTTTCCCAATTTTGGATATAACCGCGAGACGACAGATACGCAATCTCATCTTCGCGTGAAAGTTTATTGTCGCGGATCGGGGTCAGCACAGGCGTTCCCGGTAAAAGAATATTGAACATTACATCGAAGCGCACTTGATCATTACCCGCGCCTGTAGAGCCATGCGCCACATAATCGGCGTTTATTGATCGCGCATAGCCAGCAATGGACATTGCTTGAAACACACGCTCAGCACTTACCGAAAGAGGATATGTATTATTGCGCAGAATATTGCCAAAAATTAGAAAGCGTAGGCATCGGTGATAAAAATTCGCAGTTTCATCAAGCAATACATGCGTCTTAGCGCCAAGTTCTTTTGCTTTGCTCTCAATCTCCAACAGCTCTTCATCAGTAAAGCCGCCGGTGTTTACAATTACAGTATGTACAGCGTATTTTTTTTCGTCAGCAAATAATTTTACACAATAGGAAGTGTCGAGGCCGCCGCTGAATGCCAATACAACTGTTTGTTTTGTTTCTTCTTGACGCAGTTCATCTGGATCGTACAGCATACCTGTGCACAAACACATGCGATGATCAGTTCTTTTAAGAATATCGTAGTTTGGACAGCTTTGGCAGCCCTTCCAAAATTCCTCATCGTTGGTTAATTCTGAAAATGGAACGGGAATATAACCCAGCTCCGTATTAATTTTCATGACGGCATGACTAGTTGTAATGCCAAACAATTTAGCGTCGTGATAAAGTTCTCTCGAAAGAGCGAACGCACATTGCTTAATTTTTTTTGCAAGTCCGGAGCGTCGATATTCTGGCGCGACTATCAGCCCGGAATTTGCCACATATTGCTTATTGCTCCACGTTTCTATGTAGCAAAATCCAGCAAATCGCTCTTCGCTTGTTTGAGAGTTCCTGCATAGCGCAATAATCGCTTTGCCTTCGCTCATTTTTTTGTTAATATATTCCGGCTGTCGTTTAGCAATGCCGGTGCCGCGAGCTTGGGCGGCATTTTCAATAGTTTCGCAAATTATCTCAGAATATTGCGTATGTTCGCTTCCTGCAACAAGTACAATAAATTCATCCATTGGCGTTGTCAGATACTCCCTTAATAATTAATGAACATTTTGTTATATTGCAGAGTAAAACAGAGCAAAGAAAGTACAAGCTATTTCCTCGTTTGACCGCAATAAATATCAAAATATGAACAGATAAGATTGCAAAAATACTATGACATGCCGGCAAAATCAGCGATTATGTCAGTATTTTCATTGTGCGTCTGTTAAGTTGTTACAAAAGTGATCTAACAAAACGAAATGACAGATTATGATTGAGTGATTTACTGATAAAAGATAAAAATTCATACATTCAAAATGACAGGCAAACATTGCACGTCAAAGACCTTAAATTTAGTTTGTCGAATGTATTTTACCTTTTATCAGCAATACTATGCACCGATTTGCTGCTTATGTTCTCTTATGCATATTTTTGGTTGGATGCCTATCGGTGCAGGATCGCCTGCGAAATGCAGAAAGTGATGGTAGATATGTTGACGCTTTTTGGATTAGCGTAGAGTATTTCAATCGGGAACATACATCAGACGCTCGCAATGCGATGGAACGCAATGCAAATATCAGCTTCGAACGTTTGCTGCAAAACGCCGAATCACATATTAACAATAATCGTTTTGCTGATGCCTATGATTTATTTGACAATGAAGGCGTTAATAATATACAATCAATTGTGACTGTTGCAGAAAGCCACGATGTGCGCATACTCAAGCGCGAGCGTTTCGAGACAGTAAAGTCTTATGCAGATACCAGATTAGAACCATATTATAAAGAAACTATAAAGATATTTGAAAAAGGAAATTTTAAAGACGCTTTGTATAGATTTGCCCAGATGCGCGGTTTAAGAGAATCTGACCACTATGCGCAGATTTGTAAAAATGAAATCCAATATTCACTTGCAATGTCCGAATACAATGCGGGCAATTTTAGAAAAGCATATATTGCATTCGATAAACTTCCATCAGATTTTAAAGATGCTGCAGCCATGCGTCGAAGTTCGTATAATCGGTCTAAAATAGTTGTGGCACTTTATAATTTTACAGGTGATGACAAGCAAATAATTAAAAGTACTATAGCTAAAGTTCTGGCCGATGAGCCATTTATTGAGATTATGCAAATGAATTCTAATTACTATGGAAACATAATAGGCATTTCGAATGAAAATACTGGAATTATTATAATTGCAGGTGCTATCTCAACTAATGTCAACGGCCCTACAAATTCGATGAAAAATATGCTCGCAGATGCATGGATTATAACCGGTGAGACACAAACCGTAAAATTTAAAAATGGCGGTAATGGCTACAAACGGCTTGCCAAGCAGCTCTCATATTCAATAAATGAAATGCAAGCATCTGTCAAAATGAAGATAGATTATCAAGTTATTGATGGCAAAACAATGCAATCTATTCTAACTAATTCTCGCAAAAACGAGAGCTCCGACCGCCAAACTGCGTATTTGCACAATTCCCAATATTCGCCTGAATTATTCACTGTTCAAAATCCTGTAAACGACACATTGAATTTTCCGATTACACAATGGCAGCCAAGCAAAGAAGATCAAAAATTTCAAAAAAATTTTACAGGTGACAATAAATTGATCAGTACTGAAAAACTGTTAAATAATGCGTATGACGACATCCGTTTTGACATAGCGCGAGAAATTCGACAGATCATAGGAAATCGGTTGTCAGAACAATAAATATTTTCAAAAATAAAATTGCGTTATCACGAAAGATCACAATCAATGTTCATATTCGGGGTAAAATGCAATTGTATCTTAACACATATATCATGTATTTTGTATTGGTCAAGCAAAGATTGTAGCTTTGCAAAGCTGTATCACTCTGCAAGTTAGGACAAGAAGAAAAATACTTATAATTAAATCAAGTATTTTTAAGTGTCATTATAAATTATTTAATATTATTCACTATGAAACAAAAGCACGATAAAATAGCAAAAGAAGATCGCCCTATAGCTGGTAAAAACTATGAATTGCATGTTGAAGGACGTCCGATGTTTGAAGCTCAAGTTACAGAATATAAAGGCGGATGTTGGATTCACTTAAAAATTAACAAGCCGCTCGACGATCAATATGTCAATGTATATAAAGCGGGCGATGAGTTCAAATCTCGCGTTGCAGCTTATGAATTCTATCCTGTCGAACCGGACAATTAATCCTCTTTCATATGGGGAATTTTGGACATCATGCAGCCGGTTCGATAGCATCCGGAGCTGTAGTTAGCGCCGCAGCTTATTATGGCTTGCAAAGCTCTGTTGCCGATGCAGCAGCCGGCGGTTTGCTGTGCGCTTTAAGTGGTTTGATTCCCGATATTGACAGTCCAGTAAGTCGTCCTTCCGACATTATTGCCAATTTTGCCAGCGTATTAGCTCCTATTTTCATTTTGCAATCGCTCGATGCTTCAGAATACTCGACATCTGTGCTGTTAATTATTGCTTTTACATTGTATGTTGCTGTGCGATATGGATTAAGAGCAGTTGTATCGCGAATGACGGCGCATCGCGGAATGATTCATAGCATTCCATCGGCAATTATTTGGGGAGCTTTTGTATTTTTAGCCTTCAGACGCTCTCCATTTATGGTTAAAAATATAATGGCAGCTTCAGCAGCAATTGGTTTTTTCGTGCATTTGCTTATAGATGAAATGTTTTCTCTTGTTGACATTTCAGGCGGAAAGATTACGCCTAAATCAAGCTCTGGCACCGCGCTAAAATTTTTTGGACATTCAACTATTGCAAATATATTTACCTATTCATTGCTTGCCGCTGTATTGTACCTTTGCGCAAAATCATCAGGATTTATTGGGAAATAATAAAACAACTTAAATATAAATGATAAGGATTAACAGTTGTTTCCTATTTATCTCGTCAATATTGCTTCTGAAAATATCAGTTTTAACAATATGCCGAGGCCAAACAGCAATAAAATGCTGAATAGCCGCTGAAAGATAATTTACTGATATAATATTAATATTTATGGAATTGCTATTATGCAAAATAAAAAACATAATAATAATACATCGAAAGCAAAAGTTAAATCATCCTTGAAAAACAATATAAAGTCACATGCTGAATTAAAGCCGGAGCAGCTTCGCTGGCATTGTTCGGAAGATTTGTTTTCATTTGAAACAACAAAAGAATTAACGCCGCTCGATGGAATTATTGGTCAAGAACGAGCAATTGAAGCAATCGAACTTGGCGCCAGATTGTTCTCTCATGGCTATAATGTTTTTGTGTCAGGGGTAAGTGGAACTGGCAGGCTTACAACAGTCAAAAACATATTGCACGATGTTTCTCGTAACACGCCAAATCTCTTTGATTATTGCTATGTGCATAATTTTAATTCGCCTGACAATCCAACGCTATTGCGTTTTGTGGCTGGTCGTGGAAAAGAGTTTGCAAAGGAAATGGATGCGGCTATATCACTTTTACGCCGGCGGATTCCTCTATTATTTGATGAGGAAAACTTTAGCAAACAGCGGCGCGCTTTAATAGAGGGATTTACCGGCTCGGAAAATGTTTTATTAGCGCAATTCACAGAAAAAATAGCGAAAAACGGATTTGTGCTTGGGAATATTCCTAATGAGTCTGGAATACCGCAAACCGAAATATTTTTTTTATTTAAAAACACGCCTGTGCCTATTCAAGAAATTGACAACCTTGCAGGGCAAAAAAAAATTAGCGCAAAACAAGCTGAAGACCTCAAGTCTCAATACAATGAATTTCACGAAGAGCTTGTTGGATTGGCGCGTCGCGGCGCTGCAATGCTTACGGAATTTCGTTCGAAAATTCGTGAATATGACAGAGGCGCAGTTTCGATTATCTTACGACCGATAATTGATGAAATTCAAACGAAATATTCTGAAAATGGAGTTCATGAATTTCTTTGCCAGATAGAAAATAATGTGCTTGACAACTTGCAAATATTTGTAACAGCGCCAGAGCAGCTAGATGTAGAACAAGGCACTGAAAAATCTGATCAAGAAGTTAAAGATGCCTTTATTCGATATGGAGTGAATCTTATTTTAGATAATTCACAATCAGCAGCAGCTCCGGTTATTGTAGAAACAACTCCATCATACAGCAATTTATTCGGATCTATTGAAAATTATTTTGACGGCAGAACTCCCGGTATGCAACCTGATTATCGTCATATAAAAGCAGGAGCACTTCTGCGCGCCGATCAAGGATATCTTGTTGTAAATGCTCTTGACGTAATGCGTGAACCAAATGTATGGACAGCTCTTAAGCGAGTGTTGCTCTATGGAAAACTGGAAATACAATCAGTTGAAATGATGTACTTGAATGCTGCTGTTACGCTCAAGCCAGAGCCAATTGACTTGTCTGTTAAAGTCATTATGATTGGTGATGCTCGCGTGTATCAGGCATTATATTTTGCCGAAGAAGATTTTAAGAAAATATTTAAAGTCAATGCTGAATTTGAAACAGAAACAATCAGAACTCCTGAAATGATAGTGCATTATTCGCAGTTTATTCATAAAATCTGCGAATGTGAGCGCTTGCTTCATGCTGACCGCTCAGGCGTTGCTGCCATCATTGAGTGGGGGGTAGAGCACGCTGAGGCACAGCATAAAATTACACTACAATTCAGCGATGTAGCCGATGTATTGCGCGAGTCCGACTTTTATGCGCGAAGCGATGCCGCCAAAGTCGTATCAAGAAAACATGTTGCAAAGTCCCTTGAAGCGCGCACTCGACGCAATAGCATGTCCGACAATTTAATTAAAGAACAAATTATCGAAGGCGCTATGATGATTGCAACTGAAGGCGAGCGCATGGGGCAAATAAACGGATTGACCGTTTATTCAACCGGTCTTGTTTCATTCGGAAAGCCGGCAAGAATCACTGCAAGCGTTGGTGTAGGGCGCCAAGGAATTGTCAATATCGAGCGAGAATCTGATATGAGCGGCACAATCCACGATAAAGGGCATTTTATCGTAACAGGTTTTATGATCGAACGGTTCGCACGTCGTCGCCCATTGACGCTCTCTGCCTCTATCGCGTTCGAGCAAAGCTATGGCGGCATAGACGGCGACAGCGCTTCGGCAGCCGAAATTGTGGCATTGCTGTCCGAAATTGCAGAAGTTCCAATACGACAATGGCTTGCCATCACCGGTTCAGTTAATCAAAAAGGAGATATTCAACCGGTAGGCGGTCTTAATGAAAAGATAACAGGATTCTTTGAAATATGTGAAACACGCGGTTTGACCGGTCGGCAAGGCATTGTAATTCCGGCGCAAAATATTCGAGATTTGATGCTGCCTGCAAATATTATTGATGCAGTTTCCGAACATAAGTTCCACATTTATCCAATTTTGCGAATTGAAGAAGCACTGGAGCTTATGACAGGTATTCCGGCTGGAAGATTATGTGATAACAATACATATGAATTAGGCACATTATATGGACTTGCTGATTCGCGTCTTGAAAAATTATACAAAGCGCAACAATATAATAATGCTAACAATGAAATAATTTAAATTTTAAATAATGAATTAATAGTGCTATGAATAGAAGAAATTTTCTCAGAGCTACAGGAACTGTAATTGGATCGTATTTTGCTCTTAATAAAACGCTTTTAAGCTATCCTGCTCTTGCGTATCCACCAATCGAAAAAAACGGCAACCCGCAAGCGCCGATACGCTTTTATGTCATCGGTGATTGGGGAACAGGAGGAAAATTACAGCGTGAAGTTGCTGCCGCCATGACGAGGAAGTCCAAAATAGCAAAACCACAATTTATACTTTCAACTGGGGATAATATCTATCCGGACGGAGTTCAAGGAGCCGACGACCCTCAATGGAGATCAAAATTTGAAGATATTTACTCGGCAGAGCAATTACAGCTGCCATGGTATGCTACTTTAGGCAATCACGATTATAGAAAAAATCCAGACGCGCAAATTGATTATGGAAAAACAAATCATCGTTGGAATATGCCGGCACGATATTATAAATTTAATAAATCCGATCAGGAATGCAGCATAGATTTTTTTGCGATTGACACTCAATTGATAACTATTGGAAAAGGGGGAGAGCAGCTTGCTTGGTTAGAGCGATCTTTAGCTGATTCAACAGCTGATTGGAAATTAGTTTTTGGTCATATCATGATACGCTCTTATGGCGTATATGAAAATCCGCCGGCCATGGTAAAATTGGTTAAGCCGATATTAGACAAGCATAATGCTGATGCGTATTTCTGCGGGCATGATCATAATTTGCAATGTATAAAATATCCAGAAGACAAATTTTATCAGATCATTTCCGGCGGGGGAGGAGGCTCACGAAACCCGCTTACTGGAAACAATTTGCTTTTTTCTGCTGCAAACGGCGGATTTGTTTCTTGCGCTACATCTAAGAAGAGCTTGGCTGTTGAATTTATAAATAAATCAGGCGATGTGCTTTATACCAAGATTATAGAAAAGCATAATTAATATTAATATGCCAACAAATTTATTGGCAAGATATTGGCATAACTATAGTTTCGATGGAATAATGAGAATAATTAAATAATAATTTTTCTTATGCCTTCGGAATTTCTACGATAAAAGCAGCACCTTCTCCTTCGACAGACTCGCACCAAACATTTCCCTTCATCAATTCAATTAGTTTTTTAACAATAGATAAGCCAAGTCCTGTAGAGTCCTCTCCGCCTGTTGGTCGAGCCGATAGTTTTTGGAATTTCCCAAAAAGTTTTGCCATATCATTTTTCGAAATGCCTGGACCGTGATCGCGGACAGTAATTCGCAGATTATTGTTCTGTGGTAAAGACTCGGCAGATATGTCAATTGCCAATCCATTAGGCGAGAATTTAATTGCATTAGAAATAAGGTTTTCTAATACTTCGCGAAGCCGATGCTCGTCAGTCAATGCATTGGGAATATTCTCGGCGATATGCAGATTAAGCGTTATAAATTTTTCGTCGGCGCGATTATGATATCCTTCTGTAACGAATCGAACGATTCCTGAAATATCGCATTCTGTAAGGTCAACTTTAATCTTGCCTGATTCTAATGCATTGATATCAAGCAAATTGGAAATAATTGCAAACATATATGAGGATGAGCGTAGCAAATCGTCTGCAAATTCTCCAATATCGTCTGGTGACAGTGCATCGGCATGTCGCAATAAGAAATCGGCTGCAAGTTTTATTGAAGCTAAAGGGTTTTTTAAGTCGTGCGCTGCAATGCCGAGAATTGTATTTTTTTCAGTGTTTAGCTCCTCCAAACGTGTGTTGGCTTCGGCAAGATCGATATTACGCAAACGTTCTATTTGGGCTTCGCTGCGAAGCTGATCTACGCGGTGACGCACTTGAAGAGCGTTTAGGCGATCTTCAGAAGATCGTGTGGAAATTTCGGCGTCTGTTTCTACATATTTGTGCAAATAATCAAGTGCGGTTTTAAAATTACCAATTTTCTTTTCAATTTCGCTAAGCGATTTGTAGTACTGGGCGACACGCGATGATTCTTTGTTTTCTACAGCTAGGTCGAGAGCTTCCTTCATATAGGTAATTGCAAGCTCGGGTTGATAGCCAGCATAATCAGATTTTGCATATAAAGAAGATAGCTGCGATAATATTAAGTGGCGTGATGACGATGATGCGACTTTAGAGATTTGGCTATAAGAATTATTTAAATACTGTGAAGCTTTCTCATATTCGCCCATTTGCAGATAGATGCCGCCAATGTCGCTAAAAAGCAATATTTGCGAGTCAGTTAATTTATGTTCGCTGGCTAAACCGTATGCGCGTTTGAACATTTCGAGTGATTGCTCGAACCGTCCCATTATTGAATATATATAACCAATATTGGAAATAGTTGGAAGCATGGCTTCCGTATTTCCCAATAATTCATTTTGTTTTAAGCTCTGTTGGTAGTACTCTAAAGCAATATCGTATTTTTGGTTTTGATGATACACTACGCCAATATTTCCTAAGGATCCGGCAATACTTCTATCGTCTTGCAATTCTTTGGCTAATTCTAACGATTGTTCATATTGTTCTATTGCCGAGGTGTAATCACCCAAAGAGCAATAAATAGAGCCAAGATTATTTAAAACTCTTTTCTGTTCCGTTTTGTCGTTTAGCTCTTTGGCAAGATCATACGCTCGCAATAAAAAATCGAGCGTATTCGGATACTGCCCAAGCAGCCATGAAGCATGGCTGCATTCTTTATAAGAATAGTATAAAAACAATGTGTCTTGTGTGCGTTCAAGATAAGTGGCAGCAGCACGGGCTTCCATAAGGTGTTCGATTGAATTTCCATTATGATTCTGAGCGAGAGAAGCATAATAGTGCAGCAAGCCGCGTGAATGGTCGTCAATTTGGGAATCTAATTTCGTTAATCCTTCCTCGGCAAGTGTGCCTATTTTATTGAATTTTAGATCATTATCAAGAGAGTTGTCATCGGCAATGCTCATTAATTCAGTAATAATATGCTGCGCTTTTGAATTTTGCTGATCTTGCGCCTTATTCTGCTGTAATGTATGAACAGGCAT
Source organism: Chlorobiota bacterium (assembly GCA_039810485.1). Taxonomy (GTDB): domain Bacteria; phylum Bacteroidota; class Ignavibacteria; order Kapaibacteriales; family UBA961; genus JADZAA01. The sequence goes on from JBDHXA010000026.1 coordinate 20,043, forward strand.
TACAATCCTAATATATAAAACAATAAAAACAAAAAGTATTTCAGTTGTAACAAGTGTGGTATATCTAATTAAATCATGCTATTCTTTGCTGATGTAGAAAACACATCAATAAAGATACGGATATGCTCATGTTCAATATGATATAAAACAATGCAAAGATACAACTAAATCATTGTTAAACATAACAAAAAAGATGGAATGAAAAACTGAGAATAAAAAGAAGAAAGAATAAGTTATAATGCAGGAAATTCCATAATAAAGGCAGCGCCCTCTCCCGGAGTTGACTCGCACCATATTCGTCCTTTCATTAATGCGACGAGTTGCTTAACGATTGGAAGTCCCAGCCCTGTGGAGTCCTCGCCGGCTGTTGGTATTGCAGTTAATTTTTGGAATTTATTGAAAATCTTTGGCATGTCATCGGCAGTAATCCCTTGACCGTGATCTCTAATGACAATTTGCAGAGCAGAATTATCCGAGGAAGTATTCACGTTAATCTCGACTGTTTTGTAATAAGGTGAAAATTTTATTGCATTTGATAGAAGTCGGTCGCAAGCTTCTCGAAGTCGCTGCTCGTCAATCAAAATTTCCGGCAGATTATCGCGCATAGTTACTTGCAGATTAATGCCCTTGACAGATGCGGCAGAATGTTGGCTTTCTGTTGCAAAATGAACAATGCCGGATACATTGCATGGGATAAGTTCTGCGTCTATCTTGTGATTTTCCAATGCGTTGACTTCAAGCAAATCAGATATGATAGCGAACATATAAGATGATGAACGCAGAAGATTGGCGGCAAATTCTTGAATTTCAATATAGTTTAATGTTTTTGCGCGACGCAAGAGAGATTCTGAGGATAGTTTAATTGAGCCTAGAGGGTTTCTTAGCCGATTAGCTGCAATTCCAAGAATTGCGCTTATATCATTATTGAGTTCTGCTAGTCTTGCATTAGTTTCCTCAAGTTCAACGTTACGCAGACGCTCCAATTTTGATTCGTTTTGAAAACGCTCTAAATTATGCTTAATGTGCATACTATTAAGACGATCTTCTATAGCATTAGTAGTTAATGCAGCGTTTGTTTCGATATATTGATGAAGATATTCATATGCTTGCTCATAATTTCCTTCTTTCTCTTCAATTTTACACAATAGCTGATAGTACTGTGGCACTTGGCCAATTTCTTTGCTTTCTTTGCATAAAGAAAGAGCTTGCAGCAAATATGAGCGTGCTTGAATTAGATTGTAACCGTCATATTTTTCATGCATTAATAGCTCGGCTAAACGTGCCAAATAAGAATGTACTCTACTGCTTCCTTCAATTTGGGTAATAGTGTCGAGAGCATTATGCAAAAAATCAGTTGCTTCATCATAGCGTTCCATTTGACGATACACATCGCCAATATGGGCAAGTATAGATGCTTTTAATGTTGTATCGCCAGATTCTTGGGAAAGCGAAAGGGATCTGAAAAGCATTTCAAGACCACGCTCATATTCACCGGAAGCGGAGTGAATCTGTCCGATATTGCCTAGTGTGGTTATCAGCAAATCGCTGTCATTAAATTGTTCTTTTAATTGCAAACTACGTTGATAGTATTCCAATGCAATTTCATTATTTCCTTGCTGATGATATATAGTTCCAATATTACCTATTACGCCCGATAGACCATACGTATTGTTATTAATTGTTTCAACTGCAACAGCCTGTTCAAAATATTCCAAAGCAGTTGGATAATCGCCTAAAGCTCTAAAAGCCAAACCTAAATTATTGAGAGTAGAACCTTCCGCTTTTGCATCATTTAGTTCACGAGACAATTCCAGCTGACGATTTAATGGTGATATGATATCGGTATAGCGGCCTAGCAACCATAGAGCGTAGGTATATTTTTGATATGATCTGTGAAGATGTATTGTATCATTAGTATGCTCTAAAAGTGAGATGGCAGATTGAGCTGATGCCAACTGTTCATTATAATTTGAATAGAAGTTATGAGTTATTGCAGAGTAAAAATAGAGCAATCCACGGTCGTAATTGCTTAAAGATGAAGAAAAACAATCAAAGCCATATTGGACAAGTTCTTCAATTTTAGTATATTTTGATTCTTTATTGAGAGCTTTGTCCTCTATAAGACCGGCAATCGTAGCTATCAGAGATGAGGAGTCGCTAAATTCTAAGCAAGCGGTATTTTCAGATTTTAATTCTTCATTCATATCACTCTGCAATACATTGTCAGAAATTATTGAGGTTCATTTGCTATAAGAAAGGCGAAAGATTTTACGAGAGATATAATGTATTTCATACGGTTGGAATTACAGCGTTCTGATAAAAAAATAAAATGAACTACAAAAGTATAAAAAAAATAGGAGTTACACGATTAAGAAAAAATTCGCATGAAAGCGAGTGTGTAAAGCTATACTTTGGCAATGGGCAGCTCAATAATAAATGCAATACCTTTATCTTCTGCCGGTTCGCACCATATTCGACCATTCATTAATTCGATAAGTTTCTTAACAATTGCAAGCCCAAGACCGGAAGTATCATCTTCAAGGGTTATAGAAGCGGAGAACTTTTGGAATTTATAAAATATTTTGGGTAAATCTTCGATTGCCAGCGAATAACCATAGGCATGAAAAATAATTTGCAGGATGGAAGCATCTTGCAATATCTGTGCAGATATTTCAACTAGAGATCTATTTTGCGAGTATTTAAATATATTCGAAAAAAGTCGGCCGCAAACTTCGCGAAAACGTTGTTCATCGATTAACACATTGGGCAGATTGTCATCTAATATGATGTTTAGTTTTATATCCTTTTCGTTTGCCGAAGCACCTATGCTATCGGCAGCATAGAATATAATTCCAGAAATATTGCTTAGAGCAAGTTCTATCTTTATTTTGCCCGACTCTAAAGCGCTGATTTCTAGAAGATCAGAAATAATATCGAACATAAAAGATGATGATTGAAGAATGGAACTGGCGGAGTCAAAAATTTCTTTGGCTGCCAGTGTTTGGGCATGAAGCGATAGATATTCAGACGATAGCTTTATAGATTCAAGAGGGCTTTTAAGATGGTTTGACACTATGCCAAGAATTGTATTGATTTCGGTGTTAAGCTCCGCTAAATGTGCATTAGTTCCTGCTAATTCGATATTTCGCAATCGTTCCAATTGTGTTTCTGTTTGCAATTGATCTATGCGGTGGCGAATATGCATAGATTGCAGCTTGTTTTCGATTTCATCATTATTTAAACAGGCATTTCTTTCGTAATAAATCTGAAGATATTGATATGCCTGCTCATAATTTCCTGCTTTTTCCTCAAGATTGCTTAACATTTGGTAATACGATGTGGCTGAGGCATATTCTTTGCTTTCAGCACATAATTCTAACGCTTTAAGCAGAAATGTTTTCGCAATCTCCGGATTATATCCGTTGTAATTCTCATCAAGATAGAGATCTGCAATCAGGCCAAAGCAATGATGTGGCTGCGTAGCTTTGTCAATTTGCAAAACCATATCCATTGCTTTTTGCAAATAGCCGAGAGCTTCTTCAAAGCAGCCCATTTGCCTATATATATTGCCAATAGATGATAGATGCGTTGCGGTAATAACAGAATTGCCAAGTTTCTCCAATAATGCTAAAGCGCGAAACATCATTGCAAGTGCTTGTTCGTAATTACCAAAATCAGCATGTATCACAGCTATGTTGCCAAGCGTAGTTATTATCATCGCATTGTCGTGTATTTCTTCTTTTAACTCCAAACTACGCTGATAATATTCTAATGCGATCTCCTTTTTATTTTGATAATGATAAATTGTGCCGATATTTCCAATTATCCCTGCCATTACTTTTGTATTATGGTTGGATGCTTCAGCAACGGCTGCTTGTTCAAAATATGAAAGTGCAGAAATATAATCGCCTAAAATGCGGTATACTAAACCAAGATTATTTAACGCTGCGCTTTCAAGTATCGTATTTTTCAGCTTTCTGCATAATTCAACTTCTTGCACAAGATATTCCACCATATCGCCGTACTTGCCTAATTGCCATAATGCAAAAGAACATTCGTGATTCGAATAGTTTAAAAGCTCGATATCATTGCTATCTTGCAATAATGAAACAGCAGCTTGAGCATTGGTTAACTGATTGGTAAAATCGTTGAAGTAATGGCAACAAACAGATGCATAATAATATAATTCACCTCGATCTCGATCGCTTAATGTATGTTTGAATGTTTCAAATCCATATTTTACAAGCTGTTCTATTCTTTTGTAACTATTCTCATTGTTAGAAGATTTATCGGCAATGAAAGCAGCAATCTCGGATAACAGCAGTTTTGCAGTTGGAAATTCCATGTATGGTAAGCTGTGTTTTGTATTGATCTAACGTTTTAACCACATTCTTAAAATAATTGGCTGGAATAATGGTGTTAATGTTTTTCGCTAATGTTTTTCGCTAATGTTTTAAGCATCGTCTGACTCTGCGACGATAATTTCTAAAATAACATATTATTCGCATGGCAGTTCGACAATAAAGGCAGCACCTTTGCCTTCGGCCGGCTCGAACCACACTCGACCATTCATTAACTTAACAAGTTTTTCGGCAATAGAAAGTCCAAGGCCAGACGAATCCTCACCGCCTGTCGGGCGCGAACTTAGCTTTTGAAATTTTTTAAACAATTTTGGCATATCTTCTTCGGAAATTCCCGGACCAAAATCGCGAATTGTAATGCGAACAAAAGAATTATCAAAAGCTCTAAATGCTACGTCTATTCTTTGGTTAAAATATGAGAATTTAACAGCATTTGAAATAAGATTTTCAAGCACATCGCGCAGATGGCGTTCATCTACTAATACTTTGGGAATATCATCGGAATAAAGATTAACAGCAATATTTTTATTTTCTATTTGTTCTCTAAAACTTTCGAGAACAAAACGTGTTAAAGAGACAGCGTCAGTCGGTGAAATCTCAGAATTAACTTTGCCCGATTCTAAAGCGTTTATTTTAAGTAAGTTTGTGATTACCTGAAACATATATGCAGAAGTTTTTAGCAGATCGCTCGCAAATTCTTTTATATTTTCTGTAGAAAGTGCGTCGGCATGACGTAAAAGAAAATCGGCAGAAAGCTTGATTGAGGCAAGAGGATTTTTCAGGTTGTTGGCGGCTATGCCTAGTAGGTTGTTTATTTCAATATTAAGATCTTCTAACCGCTTATTTATTTCAGCCAATTCGATGTTACGGAGCCGCTCTAGTTGAGCTTCGCGGTGTAATTGTTCTACACGATTTTTAATATGCAAAGCGTGTAATCTGTCTTCAGAAAAGCGTGAAGTAATGCCGGATTGAGTGGCAATATGTGCCAACATATAATCAAAAGCCGCCTCATAATTTTCCACTTCTTGTTCTAACGCACTTAGCTTTTTATAATATCGGGCAATTTGCGACATTTCGCCGCTTGACTTAACTATATCTATAGCTTGCAGCAAATATGAGCGCGCCAAATCAATATCTTTTCCTTCAAAATTTGGAGAAGAATACAAATCAGAAAAATGACCATAAGAAAATGAAAACGGTTGTTTTCAAGTGATTTTGAAATATCAAGTGCCTGATTCAGATACAGAACTGCATCTTCATAATTGCCTTGTTGAGTGTAAATATCACCAATAAATCCAGAAATAGTTGCATTTGTTGTTGGTGAATTTATTTCTTCTGACATTTCTTTTGCTTTGAAAAACAATTCAAGCGCTTGTTCATTTTCGCCATTATAAGAATAAACTGTAGCAATATTAAAAATTGTTGTCAACAATGATTTTTTATTGCCATACTGCTCTTTTATTTGCAAACTTTGAGCATAATATTCCAACGCTCTTTCGTAGTTTTTTTGTTGGTGATAAATAACTCCGATATTTCCTATTGTATTGCCTATGCCTAATTTATCATCTAGTTGCTCCATTATTGCAATTGCTTGTTCGTAATGTGCCAAAGCTGATTGAGAATCTCCGATATTACGATATACAGCGCCAAGATTATTATGAAGAGTGCTCTGTTCTTTTTTATTGTCTAATTTCTGCAAAATCTCTAAATCGGCTAGCATATATTCCAGACCTTCGGAAAACTTGCCTTTTAACCATAAAATTTGACTTGCAATTCTATATGATTTGTAGAGATATTGTAAACTTTCTGTACCCTTTAAATTCTCTATAGATTTTTTAGCATTATTAAAACTATCGTTATAAAGATCAAGATAGTATTGCCCCCACGCTAAAAAATAATAGAAACCTCCCAAAGCTAATGATGAGTCGTTTGAATCGCTTATCGAAGCTAAGGCAAACTCTGAAAGCTCTATAGTTTTTTTAACAATGTCTATTGAAGGATTATCAAAATTATTCTCTTCGATCTTCTGTAATTCGGCTAAAATATCATCAATTGATGCGTATAATGCATCTGGCGAAATAAGCGGAGAAGAAGAATTTATTTGCATAAATGAGCAGTCAATATGTAATTATGCTGTCAACAGAGTTACAATGATTTGATAATAACGAGAGTTGTGTCGTCGTATTGTTCGGCATTATTGCGAAATATCTCAAGATCATAAAGCAAAGCTGACTTTATTTCGACCGCATTGCAAAAATTGCGTGAATTCAGTGCCGAGACAATTCTTTTATATCCAAATTCATCTCCAGCTTTATTGAGAGTTTCAGTTACGCCGTCAGTATAGAGAATAAGTGCATCCTCAGCATCTAATTGGAGTGTAATCTCTTCGAGTGATGACTTAAATTTGGCTCCTTTGACAAGACCTAAAGCAAGTCCTGCCGGACGTATAAAATCAAATTTGTTTGCGCCCAGCAACAGCGGTGCAGGATGACCTGCTCGGCAAAGCGTAATTTTATGTTCAGCAATATCAATCAACGCAATTGCTGCTGAGATAAACATTCGCTTATCGCTTACTTCTGTCAGCAGATCGTTGATATATCCAAAAATACCTTTTGGAGAAGCATACTGTCGTGCCGCTATTTGCATCATCCCTTGAAATTTTGCCATATATAAGGCAGCGGGCATTCCTTTGCCAGATACATCGGCTATAATAACAATCCATTGATTTTCAGCAATATGAATATAATCAAAATAATCGCCGCCAACAACTAATGCTGGTATTGAAACGCCTGTTACGCTAAATCCTGCAATTTTCGGATCAAATTCAGGAAGCAATCCTTGTTGAATTTTCCTTGCCGTAGATAATTCTTCCTGTAATACAATTGATTTCTTTTCTGATTCGTGCAGGCGAGAATTCTCTATCGCTGCCGCAGATTGCAAAGCAACTGATGCAAGCAATTCTATATCTTCATCAGAAAATGGTTTTCCATTGATTTTTCGACCGATATTGAGCGATCCAATGATATTCGCTTGAACAGTTAGCGGCAAAATCAATTCGATGTCATTAGCTTGCAGATACTCTAACGTGGCTTGATACAAATCTGTATTCTCATTGACTGATTGTCGCAAATAATACGGTTTGTATAAACTTTTGATTAGTCTCGTAAAACTGTCAGATGGCTGAAGTATAATTTCAGATAATTCATCTGTAATCGTCGCTGATTCAACCGTTAATATCGTTATGGCAACCTTTTCGACATGCATTGCGGACTGAATTCGGCGAACTGTTGTGAGAGCTACTTCGGATACCGTTGCAAGCGTATGCAATTCAACTATTGAATCCATTAAAATACGACGGTAATTAAGCTGTTCTCGAAAGAAAATACGGTCTATCGAACTTTGTGCGCGCCGTTTTACTGGATCTAAAAAAAAGGCAATAAGTATAAGGGCAATATAGCTAATGCTCGTATTTACTGAACTGCCAAATAAAGATTTAACAAGAGTCCCAACTCCAAAAATAATTACCAGATAGAGCGTTGCCAAAGCTGTGGTAACACCACCATAAATTAAACTTCTGCGTAGCACTCGGTCAAAATCCATTAATCCATAGCGAAATATGCTGTATCCAAAACTTAAAGGAATAAGTCCAAAAAGTAGTATTGGAAGAAATAGAAAAGGTGACAGATATATTGCAAACGGTTTGTTAATAATGCCTAAATAGATAATTACAAGACCTGCAATAAACACACTATATAAAATTGGTTTTAACTGTTCTTTTCTTTCTTTTTTTGCCTCGAAAAAGTAGGAAATAAAAAATAAAAACAGCCCTATGACAAAAAATATAAAAGGAGAGAACAGCCCAACGTATATTTGCGCTATAACCTCGTTTTTGAATGGACCAATAATAAAGTATACACGAAACGCTCCAATCAAAGTAATTATTATGCTTAAGAATGTTCTAATTCGTTTGCTGATAATAGCGGAAGGAAATGTAAAGAAGTATGTGATGAGCAATGGTGATAAAACAAGCAATACAATTCCGCTATAAAGCCAAACAATAGCGTCAAACCCAATATTTTGGAAAACTCCTTGAAACCCAGATTGATAAAATTGCTGTTCTATCTTTGTTGAAATTTCATAAGAAAATGTAATTGAAGGCAAAGTGAATAATGCCATAACTGAAAGGGAATACAGCCAAAAACGCCTTTGTATAGTTCCCAGCGGCTTGGTGAATACAACGATAAACCCCACAATCATAAACCAAAATCCAAGTTCTGTCGCTGTTACTGCTATAATATTAAGCAACTTGCGAACCTTAACATTAAACGTGAAGGTTTGACCATTTCGCAAAACCGTGTATTTTGCTGTGCTACCGTCAGGCACATTGTTCAATAATTCAGATGCCTGTTTTATTGAAACAACGTCAATATTATTGAAACGTATTAATGTATCTCCGTTCTTAAGTCCGGCTCTGCCTGCAACTCCGTCAGATAAAACTTCACTGATTATAAGTCCCTTTGTTGCAGTATGTCCAGGCATCGGATACCAAGCACATTCATCATTTTTTACCGGATGGAGAATGAATGTTTGAAAGCTGTTCCAAACTGCCATGCATGTAACAGCAATGGTAATTATTGCATACAATAGTCGAAATGGTCGTTCTTTAGCTAGAAAATTAAAAAGCTTCATTAGATTTGTATTGTTGAATTGCAAAATAACAAGAAAGTACATAGCATATTGTATGTTGCTTGCCTCAACCTTTGTAAATTTACGCTTGTTGCCTTAGTTTATTCATTTTTAAACTATTCTCATAAACGAAGTGATGGACAGAAAGCCAAACCTAAAACGTTTAATTATTCTTATATGTTTATATATTCCGGCCGGAATTATTTTTTATCAATGCGGTTCAATTACCAACGCACTGTTTCCAGCTTCGGAAGATGTTGGTCTTGGCGCGCAATTAGACAAAGAAATTCGCTCAGACCCAAAAAATTATCCAATTTTAAATGATGCGTCTTCTAAAAAGTATGTGCAAAATATTGTAACACAAATTGTTTCTGCACCCGAGATTCAGTATCGCGGCATATTCCCTTATTCAACCGAGATTATCCGCGACGACAAAACTATCAATGCGTTTTGTACGCCGGGCGGCTATATTTATGTTTATACCGGTTTAATTAAAATGCTTGACAATGAAGCATCTCTTGCCGGAGTATTAGGTCATGAAATTGCTCATGCAGAGCGCAGGCACAGTGCTAATCGCATGATAAAAGCTTATGGTGCGCAAATGCTTATGAATATTGTTCTTGGTAGTAATCCGGGAAAAACCGAACAAGTTGCAGCCAATCTTTTTGCCGGTCTTGCTTTGTTGAAAAATAGCCGCGATGACGAATCAGAGGCCGATGATTATTCGTTTAATTATTTGAAATCAACACGGTGGTATCCCGGAGCGATTAGTTTCTTTTTTCAAAAGGTAAAAGGTCAGTCCTCTGACGGAGCTGTAGAGCGTTTGCTTTCTACTCATCCGCTGCCGCAAGATCGCTTAGACGCGGTTAATCAGCGCATAAAAGATGCTAAACTTTCTCCTCCTGCCGAGACAAATTTATTAACAGCGCCATATGTGTCATTTAAAAAGCGGCTTCCATAAATAATGGCAGTATATATTGCAATAGTAATAACATTATTCAGCAATGCTGAAACCAGATTTCTGGCAATGATTTGAATAAAACTACCAATCGTGTTTCTTTATGTCGTAAATTATTTCGTTTATTTTCTTGGCAAATGCTTTAATATCGCTTCTATTCCAACAAAATGCTCGAGTCCATTCTTCATCTTTTACATTAACATTCGCTTGTCTGGTGAATAATAATCGAGCTGTAAATTGTTCTTGTTCAGGAAAGAGAATAGAGCAGAACAAAGCATAAATCTGCAATTGTCGCTTATATTTATTGCTTAATATGTCAGCATCTTGAAAATCATTTATACGATTTGTTTTCCAATCCCAAATTTCCCACTCACCATTATCATTTTGTATCAACAGATCAATCGTTCCTATCAAAAAGTCATTGCCAATAGGCATTTGCAAAGTATGTTCTATCTTAGCAGCAGAAAAATGTGGCTTATATTGATGTAAAAGTTTTGTTGAAGCAACATTACCACATTCATTTACAACGCGATACAACAAGCTGTTGTTGCTACGCTCATTTTTTTCTAATATTTCACGCGCTATATGCTCAATGCGTTGTTGGTCATCAATCCAAGTTTGGATTTTTGCTAATACTTCATGAATTACCGTGCCTGCAAATGAGTCAATTATGGTATCTTCTTCGTCGCCGACAATTCGAGAGATATTGATTATATCGCTTGCTTTATTTGCTGATATTCCAAGACGATAGCGAAAAATATACTCATCTGTATTCTGTTCATAAAGCATAATCTGTGAGGCAGAAAATATAATATCGCCAGATTCAGTTGAAATTTCTTCTGTGAGTATTGCAGGCAATGCAGCTTGTTCTGGAATTATTGCCGCACATTTTACCTTTTCTGCGGGAGTAACGAATATTTGCAATGGAATCGAGCAATTTCTTTTTTCTATACCATTTCGAGTTAGAAAAGGCATTTCTTGCAGTTCAATGTTTGTATCGTGATGATTGAAACACAATTCAGATGCAGTAAGTCCGCTTCCTTCCAAAATGAGCTTCAAAAATCCGCCAAAAGCGCTTAATTCATTGTCATTCTTAGTTTTTACCGTACACGAAACAACCAAATGGTCCTTGGCGCGAGTAAGCGCAACGTATAGCAAGCGTTTTTCTTCAGCTTCCGCAGCGCTTCTGCTGATAATAGAGGCGCATTGTTTAAGAAATGATGCGCTTTGAATGGTAAAACCTTCGATTTCGTCAGGCGCATTAAAACAAATGCCTAATTGATTATGCAATTCAAGTTGAGATCTTGAGTTGTTAAAAGTTTTAGCATTGGCATTGCAAAGTATGACAACCGGAAATTCGAGACCTTTGGCAGCATGGATTGTCATTATATTTACAACATTGGTCGTAGATGAAATTACTGCTTCACTTTCTTTTGCTTCGCCAGCAGCGAGCAAAGCAAGCTCCTCGACAAAATCATATAGATTATGAAATCCTTTTTGTTCAAAATCACGCGCTATCACAAGTAATTTTTCAATATTAGCCAGCATTTGAGTGGCACGTTCGCTCTCTGCAATAATTTTATGCCAGCCGCTTCGCTGCAATATTATTCGAATCAACACTGGAATCGTAAGACGCGGCGCTAATGGCAGTAATTCGGTTAGAATAGCGCGAGCGCGCAACAAAGCATAATTAGGCGTAAAATTACGTAGATCTTGATAGTTAAGCAATCTCTTCCACAACGATTCGGCGGGATTGTCATAAGCTGTCGCATACAGCCCTGCGTCTGAAACACCAAAAAAAGGAGAGCGTAAAATAGCGGCTAATGCAATGTCATCGTCTGGATTATGCAAAAAAGTTAGATATGATCGCAAATCGGTTATTTCAGAAGTTGAATAGAAACCGGCGCCGCTATGGATAATGAAAGGTATGTTCTCGGCTCTGAGTGCGGTAGCCAAACAATCTATAATTGAGCGGCTTCGAATTAAAATTGCGAAATCTCTGAAATCTAACTTTCGCGGTTGCTCATTTTTGCCTTCCGTGATGTAGAGAGACGAAGAATCGCTTATGGCTTTGCCGATATATCGTGCAATCATGAGTGCTTCGCTTTTATTATCTTGCATCGTGTTCGCTTCTTCGTCATTCTCGGTTGTATTATTTTCATAACCTGTTTCACCATCGCTGTCATTCATGCGATTTTTATGCGCAACAAGAAATGCAATCGTAGATTCATTCTTGTCAATTTCTATTCGCTCTGATTTACGAGCGCAAACCATGGCGTCATAGCCAACTTCATAACCTGATGATTCGCTAGGCATAATGGAGCTGCAAACTTTGTTGACAAATGCTGCAATTGGCGGTGATAAGCGAAAAGAAGCGGTAAGTCGAATATCGCCTAAGCGCTCTTGATCTTGCAGCAAAGCTGTCTCTCCATCGGAGAATTCTACACGACTTGAAAGAAATCCGGCTTTTTCTGCGTGTAAGTTAGCAGCGATAATTTCGCGCATTGCTCTATCAAAAACTCGAACATCCGCTCCGCGAAACCCATATATGCTTTGCTTGGCATCGCCTACCACATATAAATTTGGCGAGTCAGATATATGCGCTTCGGCGGTTAAAGCTGAAACAAGCCGCTTTACAAGAAGATATTGCAATTTGTTAGTATCCTGAAACTCATCAATCATTATATATTTTAATTTTCGCCTGATTTTTCTGCAAACTGTTTCATTACTAAGTAAATCCAGACATTTTAATTGTAAATCATCGAAATCTAATTCTCCGATTTTATTTTTTCTTTCTTCGATATCTGATGCTGCTCGCTCTGAAATAGCAAAAATAACACGGCCGAGCCGTATCATTTCCTCGTCAAGTGCCAAATTATCAATAGTTTTTACAAGTGATTCAGCAAGTACAAATCCATTGGCAATGGTTGACAAAAAAGATGTAGTTTCTATTTCGCATATTTTTTTAAATTCAGACCTTAGCTCTCCATTTTTTTTGAATACTGGCAATTTATCAGATGACAACAGCTTTATGATTTCGCTGAGTGATTGGCGATGATTTGCGTATCGCTTTAGTTCAAGCAGTCGCTGTGTACTCTGTCGTGTTTCGTCAAGTTTTTCAGACTGCTTGATTTTTAATTTGAAAGGGCTTATTTCGCTTACAATTATGCTGATTGCTTCTATTGTGCTTTTTACTATCGGCAGGATAAAATTAATTCCATAAGATTCAGCATTATTCAGACAATCTTCGTCGCTGTTTGAGTAAAATTTGCGAAGTTCGCTCAGCATTTCACGATTTGCGAGTATTGTTTCGATGTATGATTGCAATGTGTCGCGGCCAAGAGCAAGAAAAAGATTTTCTGTAATAATTTTTGTGTCGGCATTGGTAAGGAACTCTACAATGGACTGCTCTGACGCAGATCGCCTCATGAGCAAGCCATCATGTTCTGATTGTTCAATAAAATTGGGATGAACATTGGCTTCGATCGGAAATTCACGCAAAAGCCGTCCGCAAAAACTATGGATCGTAGAGATTCGCGCCGAAGTGAGGCGCTCGCGAATTTCTTTGAGTTTTTGCAATTTTTGGGGATTTGTTTCTAATCTGGAAAGATCTTCAATCGCTTCGGTTACACGGACAAGCATCTCGGCAGCGGCTTTTCTCGTGAATGTAATTGCTGCAATATGTCGAACATCAACTCCGTTGAGAATCAATTTAACATAACGCTGCACTAATACTGTCGTTTTTCCCGATCCGGCGCTTGCAGATATAATGCTATGGCGGTCAAACCTCATCGCTAATTGTTGTTCTCGAGTTGCATGCATAGCAGAACTTATGAATTTTTTTAATAATGCAAAATACCCTAAAAATAAAAGCGCCAGCTAATATTTTTAGGGTATTAAGATTAAGTTTAACAGAAACTGTTAGACAGTCTTTAGCGCTAATGATGGATATTTACGCTCGGCTAATGCGAAGGATCCAAACATAACGCCAGTAAAGATTAAATCACCAAGCAATGAATTTTGAAAAAAGGGAAGAGCTTCAGCATAACAAAGTGTAATACCCTCAATTGTATGAGGATATCCGTTAATCCATACAGCAAAATTAGTAACTATAAAGAAAAATATTGAACCGCCGAGAGCAAAACCAAGAGCAGGCAGGACTTTGTTCTCTTGCTTGCGAAGGAAACTACCAGAAACCGAGATCACGGCAAAGCATCCGTAAACTACAAGCATCAACGAGTGAAATCCAGTGCCGTAAAATATTTCCAGTCCAATATCACTTAAAAGCATAGCAGTAATTGGAATAAACATCGAGTTAAGGCGCCCGGGTATCATTGCGGCACCAAATAAAGCCAAAGCAGTTAAAGGGCTGAAATTCCATGGGATTGGAAATGGGTGAGGCAATAATCGCACAAATACGGCAAAGAGAATAAAACCGGCAATTGTTACATTGCGAACTATGTTTTTGGATTTAGAAAATATATTCATTGCATTGACAGCGGCAAATTGTACAAATTTTAATTACACCTTGTGCAAATTTACGGAAAGATTGTGTTTTATTTTTATCAAATTTCTTTTCGTTAGGCTATATGAAATAACAAGGCAATAACAGCGGAGTTAAAGCGTTACTTATACTCGATATTATACGTCATCTCTCTTGCTTGCCACATTTATTTGTCAATAATAATGTTCGATCGCATCATTGACGCTCTACTTTTGCGCTATACTCGCGATGGGCAAGATAATCTGACAAGTATAAATCCCTCGAATACAACGGGTTCTATCTTATTTGGCGCCATGATAAGGTTTGTTTTTATTATCATTATTACTTGGATGGCAGTTGAATATTTTGGCGCGTTTGATTATTGGATGGCATCTATACTTATAGTTGTAGGTTTTGTGTTCTATCCGGCGTATCGTCAATATGTGCTATTCAATCAGCGTATTGATACTTTGGAAAAATCTACATTGTGCGGACAATGCAAGCATTTCGATCCAACAGGCCAATTATGCAAGCTTTACGATGAACATGTTACACTGACGCATATACCTTGCAATGGAGAGGATTGGGAGCCATTGACCTATGAAGATAAAATGCAAAGATGAGACTATAATAAATTATAAATCAAGCAAATAATGGATGAGCCCCCTCTTAAAAGGGTGTTTATTTTATTGAAGGAAGTTAAAATAAAGAGGCGGATTCAACACTGAAGTGCAACACTTTTGTAATTATCAGTAAATACTTGAATTGGAGTTTTCCATCCAAGTATTTTTCTTGGACGGTTGTCTATGCGTCTCATTGCCTCTGAAAGTTCATCATCTTCTACTGAT
>JBDHXA010000027.1:0-34168 GCA_039810485.1 Chlorobiota bacterium
AAATAAAGAATTTTATTATCTTTATTTTAACTTCCTTCAATAAAATAAACACCCTTTTAAGAGGGGGCTCATAATTTAATATTTAAACGTTAGTACATTTATATAAACTCTCATAATAAAGCTGCCCATTGTATATTGCGAAATATATTTAATCGCAATTAATTTGAGCAGCTTTTTATAACATAATGCCACTTTCGTTCGTATAATTCTACTGAGCTTTCTTAATTGCCTTCTTTCTAAAACGTCCATTCTACTAATGATATTATCAATCACTTAAGCTCATAATTCATACAACAATTAAAAGCGAAGAAACAACGCTTAAAGAACAGAAAAACATAAGAAAAAGTAATAAATCCTAAAACATTTAATTCCAAAAATCCTAATTCAGACAACTAAAATCCTGATAACCCCCAAATCCTGAAAACCAAGGTTCTGACAACAAAAATCCTACAAATCATAAAAATCTCAAAAATCTATGTTCAGACAATCTTAAATCTCGGTTCAGACATTATTCACTCATTCTCACAAATTCAACCATCATTTAACCACTAACATGCGCATTTGACTAGTGTACACGCCAGATCTCAGCACGCAGGTATAAACGCCTGTTTCCAAATCATCAGCAGAAAGATTTAACGAGTATGCTCCTCCTTCAAATGTGCGCGAGCCGTCAAGTAACGTTTTAACCGGACTTCCCTGCATATCATATAAAACAAGCGAAACTGGAGCTGTTTCCATTACAACAAAGTCAATTAAAGTGTTTTCACCAAAAGGATTCGGACGGTTTTGCAACAATGTTGGACGATTCCCGGTAAATCGTAGCGTTGTCATTGTACATTCTCCTATTGAAGCAAAAACTGCAGGCGTAGCCAATGGAATAACATCAATAAACATCAGCGAATCAGTGTAGAAATTTTCAGCAGCCACCGATATTGCCGAAAACGATGAATCCGGAACCACAGCCAAAAACTTTATTTCGGCAATTTTACCGGCTCGAACTGTATCTCGGTTTGTAAATGCAAATTTTATTTTGCCCGGCCGTGTATTTACATTTGCGTCTGGCTGCAATGCCGACCCGACAGAAAGTAATTTTAATGCAAAAGGATTGTATTCAACATTAACATCAAAATTGATTTTTTCCAACCAATATGTTGTTCCGTGATATTCAGCGGCAAGATCTGCATTCATAAATATAGGAATTGCAATCGTGTCGCCAATAGTTGCTCTGGCGGTATCGGCAGTGAGATACGCAGGCGATGTGCTAAAAGTTACCGGAATATCAGGCGCGTAGCTCTGGCCAAGCATTGTATTCGTATCGCTTGTGGCACAAGGAATTACGCTTTTTGCAACAAGTGAATCTGCTTTTTTCAATTCTTTGCGCGGACAGAAGCGAAGAGTATAGACAATGGAATCTCCGGGGTTGATAAGAGCATTTCGGGCAGGAGTGCTGCCAATAATTTGCACATCGGCCGGCAGTCCGGGCAATGAGTCAATCGTAACCGGAACATCGCCGGTATTCATGACAGTTACTGTCCGGTCAGCGCAATCAAGCACGCGAACACTATCAAAATTGACAAGATTCATAACTTGAACATCGGTTTTTTGAACTATAACACGCCCCTCATCATTTTCTGCAATTATTTTGAACAGAATAGTATGCTCTGTGTCAAAATTGATGCTGTCAACCGTAATTTTAGTATTGGAGCGTTGTTTAGTGCGCGATATAAACTTGGCAATGACAAATGGCTGCAACGAATCTACCGAGCAAAGATTTTTAGCGGTTATCAATGCGCCCTGAGCATTCGGATATGTTGCAAACGTCAACGACGGCAGAAACTGCGGTGCGCAAATTGTTGACAAATAAGGAGAATCCAAACCGACAAGATTCAATTCATTGGTGTCATGGCCTACTCTGCAGCTTATCGTGATTAAATCTGCCGGTACTGCCCGAGTGGTATAAATCGGTAAAAATAATGTGTCGCATGTAGTTATGCGAAATGTGTCTATTTCCGTTCTATGATTGTCAAACGTCAAATCCAAGCTGAATGGCGGCGCAAATCCGCTCCCTGTCACCAATACCGTCGTGTCAATATCCGGGCATGGACGGCTGATATGCAAGTGCATTTTAGCTGTATAAACACGCGGTGAGCGCGGCTTGAATGTTAGTTTAATTTTGGCGCTGTCCTTCGATGTTATCGTCAGCGGGAACGGACGCGATGCGCTGTCTGCATAACTAAACACTCTTTCTTCCGGCTCAAATGTTATTGAGTCAATAACAATTGGCTCCTGCTCTGGATTGACATCCACCCATGGCACAACCACTTTCACATAATTTGGAGCAAGAGAAGTGTCGACGCGAGTCGGCGGAAAACTTACAGCGGTAGGCGTAGGCCGCTGCAATAATGCGCGTTTTCCTATAAGATATACTTCATAAGCGGCATTCCACGCCATTCCGCTTGCATTGATATGCATTCTAGCACTGCAGTTTACAAAGCGGTCTTCGGCTGGTGTTCGCGGACAGAATGTAATGCGAATAGTGTCGCGGCTGTTCGGAGGTATTTTGAATGGAAAAATACCATTAGGAGAATAGCTTGATTTCCACGACCAAAATTGGGGCGTTCCTCTGAGAGTTCTTACACTGTCAATCCACAATGAATCAACAACCATGTCATGCACTAACGATTGATTGATCAGCGGCAATTCCCGCTCAACGCAATCGCATGGGCGCACATAGCCCCAATTCATGAGCGATAGCGGGGCATCCAAACGAATAATAATGCCTTTTCCGCCTAACATTCCGGTTTGCTTAATCGGACAAATCGAATCGGAATGTACCGTCAACGCCGCATCATAACTTTGATCTGCCATAGGAGCAAATTCAACCCTGACAACAATTGAATCTCTTGGCTGCAATATAGTTGGTAGCGTAGGAGTTGTGCTTAGAATGTTAAATCCAGTAGGAATTGAAATACTGTCGACTCGAATTGGAATAAGCGAAGAATTTTCTACAGACAAGCTGTCTGTTTTTTTATCGCCAACTTCCAATGTACCAAACTGCGTAAGAGTTGTTACAGAAAGACGCGGTGAAGATGAAGAGCCAAACAATGGAGCCGCCCAATCAGCGCCATTGCATTTGTATTTCAGAAATGCTTTGTCGGCGCGATCTTGCGTTATATCGTTGGGCGTATAGCGGAAAATAAATCGAGCGCGTCCACCAACAGGAATTGTCATTGTTGCTGGTATTGGCTTTGGATCAATTTCTGAAAATCTTCCGCTTGGATCACTAAGCCGCAATTCTGTCATAGTTTGCGGAGAATTGACAATATTGACAATTTCCATTGTGTCCACCTTAGAGCCGCATGCAACCACATTTTCTGTCCGCATTATATACGGCTCATAACGAAATGTTTCGATAATTCCTCGTCCGTCAATAGGAATACAATCTACAGTGAAGCATCTCTGCTCAAAAAGGCAAAGCTTGTCGTGATACAGCGAATCTTTGAGCGGGCGAAATGTAATCGGAATTGTTGCGGTTTTCCCTGGCGGTATCACAACTCCTTTTGCGCCTGATAGAATAAAAACTTCGCCTGTTTCCACATAGAATGCAACTCGAAGCGTATCGGGCGACGGATTGCTTGCAGTTACTGTAAATGTCTTTTCTTGACCGACAATTACGGAGCCGGCGCTTGCAGAATTAGAAGACCACTGAACTTTCGACTCTATTCCGCGCCCTGTAACGTAAACTTTTCTCTCAATCGTACAATTCGAGCCGGCAATTCGACAAACGAAAATAATTGAATCGTTAAATTGACCGGATCTATTAGGAAAAAATCGAAAATACTCAAACTGATACCCAACATTCGGCATCATGACTATAGGATATCTGAGCGTTCTCATGACAAATCCTTTTGGCATTATAACCGTATCTACTTGAATTTGACGCGAGGTTTGATCGCGCCATGTCCAATATTGCGGATTGCTTAGCTGGCCTACGCATTCAGGAGAAAAATTAAGTTTGTCAATGCGGTTTTTTCCACTTAAATCTGTAACGCCCAAAACCTCGCGCACCACTCCGCGCAATGGAATGCTTGCCCCGCCAATGCAGCGGCTGTTGGACATGATGGCAAGAGTGTCGTAGTAAATTCCGGAAGTATCGCCGGCTATAAATCTTACTGTAATATCTTTGCACTCGCCAGGCGCTAAGGTAAAAGGGAAAGAAGTAGTTACGCGAAAAAACGCCGGAATCTGTGTTGGAAATCCAGTGATGGTCAGCGGACGCGGCTGCCCTAACTCGCTGCTGGTATTGCAAATACTGATGATTGTATCTTTGTGTAACTGCTCGCGGCAGCCGGCATAAAGCGTATCGAAATTCAGTCGCGCTCGACTTGAAGAAAATTCGGTTTTTCGCGTCAGCCGCAATGGAATTGTTACTTCCTGATCGCATCTATTGGTTGTATTAATCTTCAAATCAGCTATAATAGAACCGGTAATGGCAGAATTAAAGTAAACTTGAAAGGTAATCGGCGATTTTGGAGAAAGAATTGCGCCGGTTTGAGATAATCTGAATGCGGCATTATCACGCCCAACTATGCGAAAGGCAACGCTGTTTGCGCAAATGGAAGTGTCTTGAACTGTGATGCTAAATACTGCAGATGTGTCGCAGTTGATGGTTGTTGTTATATTGCTTGGAGAAACTAACAGCGTATTGTTGATTGGCCTGTCTGACGGAGTGCAAACAGCCCCGCTTCTCATTCTTCCGGTGTAGCCATGGTCGGTTGCGTCGCATAGCGTATAATTGTTGGATGCTGAATTACAGCGATAGTAAATCTGAAGGTTTGCCTCGCTTCCGCTTAGCGATCTGTCTTTTTGACACAAAATTTCAGAAGCGGTAAGCGCTCTTTGCCATATCCGCACTTCATCAATCTGCCCGCGAAAAGTCCGATTATTCTTTTCATCGTTAGACAATGCATTGCAGCTTCCTATTTGCAGCGGCAAATCATCTTTTTCAAGAGGACGAAGGTAATTTGTCGGATATTGGGCATTTCTCGAAGTCGCAACAAGCGACGCATTAACATACAAATACGCCGTTTGCGTTGCTCCGTCGAATACAGCCGCTATATGCGACCATTTGCCAAACAACGTTGCGCCAGGAGTGCGGGCAATTGTGTTGTCGGCGCTTTTCAGCTTCGTGCCATCGCCGTTTAACTCAAACACCAAATCATCATTTTGTGCAAAATATATCACCCAAACATCATTATTATCATAACCTGGCCCCCAGAGACCGCCCACATATTGCACTGTTCCGGGCAAACGGTCTAATTTTACCCACGCCTCAAACGTCAGGGCAGTTTGCAATCTATTTTTTACTGAGTAATTATCTACATCCACATAATGAGCGCCTTTTCCGTTATTGACAGTCAAAGTAAGAGCATTGCCTACGCACGATTTGATTGAATCGCATGTTTGCGCCTTCAGCTTCGACGCTGAGAAAATTCCCAAAATTGCAACAATAGAAACAGCAATAATAGCAGAGTTTTTCATATTATTTCCCTTTCGGCGTAGTGTTCCTGTTTGAGTGATTATTCAGAAGGCGTAAGTTGAATAGGTGTTGTTATTTCAATAGAAACCGTTCGGCAGTAATAGCGGCCTTCCGGCAAATCATTATCATACTGAAGCGAAGACGAGCCAATGCCTTTGGCTGATTCGATATTCAATTTTGGTTGCAATTGCTTCAATAATTCCCTTGCGGATTCTGCGCGCGCTTGTGAGAGCTCTTGATTGTGTTGCTTCTCCCCTAATCTGTCGGTAGAGCCGACAATTGTCACTTTGGATTTTTCGCTTACAGATTTATTAACAAAAATTGACATCATATCGCGGTTTTGCGCTGAAATGTCCGACCGGTTAAAATCAAATACTATTAAACTCAAACGGCTGACTTCAATTTGGTTTTTTGAGCGTTTCAGCGGAAATTGCGTTGCAGCTTCTGATATCGTGCCGTCGGAAAACGTTACTTGCACAACGCCTCGTATCATTTCATTGTTGGAAGAAGCATCGGCGGCGGAGGTCAATACGCTTGCGTCAACTGGAATTGTTAGTTGAGCGGGCGGACTGCCGTCGCCGAAAACTTTGCCAAGCGTTGCGGTGCCAAGAGTTAACGTCGCATTCCAAGAGCTGGCTGGATTTGAATGCTTCACCGATGTTTCCAGCGTCTGCTGCGTAATGAGCGGCGCAAATTCCAGAAATTTAGCATGAATTACCGGCGAAAGCGTCTGCTCATTTTTAGATGACAATTCAACACGGCGATTCTCCTCAATGCCTTCGACATACTTATCATTCGATGGAATTGATGGAATATCCCGCGTTTGTATTTTCAGCCGTTCTTTGGGAATATTCCAAGCAGAACGAAAATAATCGGCAACAGATTCCGCTCGCTCGCGGGCTAATTTTGTCCTTTGGGCGAATGATGGCAATTCGCGGCCGTCAGTAGCTCCGATAATTGTTATCGTGTCTTTATTTCTGCTCAACCTTTTGCCAATGATATTCAAACTGCTATAGTATGTGGTCAGTGTTTCTCGGGGCAAAGATTGCTCATTGAAATTATCATCTACATTTTGTTTATACTTATCGCTAAGCTCGGTTCTTGCACTGTCAAAAAAGATATATGGCAATAAAGGATATGTCTGAGTAACAAATGTTTCCTGCACTTCTAATGTCTGCGATGAAACTGAATGAACTGTTACCGGCGGTGGCAATGGAGGCGGTGGAGGTGGAGGTATAACTGTATCAACTTTGATAGGTTTCTCGACCGGATGGCCTAATTCGTATAATACTCCAATTCTTGCTTGAATTATATTCATCTTCCATTCGGCATCGCGCACTATTGAGCCAATTCCGTGACGATACGAGACTTCAGGTGAAATAAACCAACGCGGTTGGAATTCAAAATCAGCACCAATAGCTCCATTTGCGCCCAGCGATGTAGAAGCGCCGGTTACTTCGCCAGAGAACATAATCCGTCTGCGCGTTCCATCTGGAAAAAGCGCACTTTCTGGTTGAATAATTGACTCATATTGATTAACCGAGTTTCCAAACATTGGATTTCCTGCATCAACAGAAAGCCGCACATAGAGTGGCCATTCTTCAAGCGGAAATACTTTTGCACCTAAATCAAAAACTAAATATTTGAGCGATGATTGAAAAAAAAATTCCTGCACAAGCGAGGCGTATTTATTTTCTATAGGATCAAATACTTGATATGCAGATGTTTGCGTTGTTAAATCAGCTGGTCTTGACGCAAAAAATAACCGGCCGGAAATTTGCAGGAATTTTGGAAAAAGAGTATAATCATAGCTTAAGCCTGCTAACATTCCAGATGCTTTGCCATCTGAGAAAGCGCCGCAATCTGCCGAGCCGCGCAACACTTGCAGAGAAGTGGCATTCATTATATAGCCATATCCTGCAAAAGCTCCAAAATAAGAATAGTTGTTTTCTACTGCGTTTGCATCCTGCGCAACAGAGTGAACTGTCATAATCATAGACAGTGCACAGAAATACATGAAATTTTTGAACGTAGCAACCTTCATCGGCAGACCAAATAATTGAATAAAATAATGCCGACAACTCAAAAATGCTGACTTCGGCTTTTTGGTTACACCGAATATAAGAAGTTATTGCGTATTTCCTTCTGTTTTATCAGAAAATCATCATTTTAACAAGTGAAAGACAGGCGAATAAATTGTTGGGAGCTTCTCTGTTGTTTAATATTTATGAGTGAAATTTCCGACGCGCTTCTACGATAGAAACAGCTAATTTTATTGCTTCAACAGTACTTGTTTCATCTGCTGCGCCTTTGCCGGCTATTCCAAAAGCTGTTCCGTGGTCTGGAGATGTGCGAACAACCGGCAGACCCGCAGTTACATTCACGCCACCTCCTCTGGCAAGAAGTTTCAAAGGAATCAAACCCTGGTCGTGGTACATTGCTAAAATGCCGTCGTAGCAAAGGTATTCTCCAAATGCAAAAAAACCGTCAGCAGGAAAAGGCCCCTCTGCAACACTTCCTTGCAATGCAGCTTCGGCAATTGATGGAGCTATTATGGTTATTTCCTCTGCGCCTATCGAGCCATTTTCCCCAGCATGAGGATTCAATCCTAAAACTGCAATACGCGGCTTGGAAATACAAAAATCGCGACACAGTGTTTCGTGAAACGATAGAATTTTTCCTGTTATTTTATTTTGTGAAATATGCGACACCACATCGCCAAGAGGCAAATGTATTGTTTGCAATGCTACGCGAATATTCCCAGATGTTAAAATCATCATGGGTGTATTTCCGGATTTTTTGGCAAGCATTTCAGTTTGACCGGGAAATTTCCAGCCGGCTTGTCGCAAAGAAAACTTTGATACAGGCAATGTGACTAAAGCGTCGTATTGCTTTTCATACAATGCAGTTGCCGCTCGTTCTAATTGCTCGAAAGCAAGTTTTCCAGCTAGTATAGTCGTTTTTCCAAATTCAACCGGCGCATAAGCGTTGCATTCTAGCAATGTACATTCTCTTCCGCCTATAGTTGCTATACCTGATTTTATTTTAACATCAAGTTGCATTGCCGCAGCATATTCCGCAAGTGTTTGCTTATTGCAGCATATCGCATAGCGAACATCAGGGATTTGCGGATTTGCAAGCGATTTTGCAAGCGTTTCAATGCCTATGCCATTGCAATCGCCGGCTGTAATGATGATATTCATTACTTTTTGATTCATTGAAAAAAAAGCCGAGAGTAATTGGCTCGGCTTTGAAAAACATTATAACAGAAAAATGGAGATTACCTATCAAGAATTTTGCGGGCCGCCTCTGCAGCTTCATCCAAAGCAACAGTAAATCTCTCGTTGGTTTTACGATTTTTCAACTCAATTTTACCTTCTTTTATATTGCGTTCGCCGACAATAATTTGCACAGGAAGCCCAAGCAAATCAGCGTCATTGAATTTTACGCCCGGCGACACATCACGATCGTCGTACAATGTTTCAAAACCTGCCATTTCACATTGTAAGGCTATCCTTTCGGCTGTTTCTCGCGCAAGATCAGATTTTTTCACATTCAATCCGAGTACATGAATTTGATAAGGAGCAATGGCAGGTGACCAGCAAATGCCTTTCTCATCATGATTCTGCTCGATAAAACACGCGATAATGCGTTCAACGCCAATGCCGTAGCTGCCCATAATGATAGGATTTTCTGCGCCGTGCTCGTCTAAAAATGTAGCACCAAGAGAAGCGGAATACTTTGTGCCGAGCTTAAAAATATGACCAACTTCAATGGCTTTTACAATGCGCAATTTCTCTGAACAATTGCTCGGGCACGGCTCTCCTGCCTGAACTGATCGAAGATCATAATATTCTGAGATAAAGCAATCACGCACTAAATCTATATTGCGAAGATGATACCCGTCTTTATTTGCGCCGCTTGTCATATA
This sequence comes from Chlorobiota bacterium, assembly GCA_039810485.1. Classification (GTDB taxonomy): domain Bacteria; phylum Bacteroidota; class Ignavibacteria; order Kapaibacteriales; family UBA961; genus JADZAA01. Next base: position 9,471 of record JBDHXA010000027.1, read on the forward strand.
ATTAGCATTTCGCAGAGCATTGTCGGCAATAATCATCATTTTGCTTTTCAAGCCGACTGGACCTATCGAGCCGGCATTTGCTCCTGTAAAATCAAGCAATTCGGCTGGCTCGGCCGGGCGCATGACATTACATTTTAAGGCAGTTTGCAGTTTGGCTTCATTAAGTTCGTCATTGCCGCGCATCAATATCAAAACCGGTGCAGAATCAATTACATAAACTACTGATTTGGCGCAGCGATGCTCTTGGATATTGTAATTATTGACAAGATCGTCAATTGTACGGGCTCCAGGAGTTGCAAATTCTTCAATTGGCAAACTGTTTTCTAATCGCTCAACAGGTTGAATTACCGAAGATGCAACCTCAATATTTGCAGCGTATCTGCATGAGTCGCAAACGGCACAAGTATCTTCGCCATAAGGCGATTCCACCATAAACTCCTGCGAGGCGCTTCCGCCCATTGCGCCGCTCGATGCGCCGACAACGAAATATTTCAGCCCGCATCTCGTGTAAATATTACGATATGCCGCTGCATGCTTGTCATAGCTTGCATCAAGACCTTCGCGGGTTGCGTCAAGAGAGTAAGCGTCCTTCATGGTAAATTGCCGCCCGCGCAATACGCCAGATTTTGGGCGCGGCTCATTACGAAACTTCGTTTGTATCTGATACCATATTTGCGGCAAATCACGATAGGAATGAATATGTTGCCGCGCATGAAATGTTATAATTTCTTCATGTGTGGGAGCCAAAACAAGTCCATCGCGATTTTTTATGTGGAAAAGCACATCACCCATTGCTTCAACTCTTCCAGTTTGCTCCCATATTTCTATAGGATTAAGAGCTGGTAAATGAAACTCCTGCCCGCCAATTGCATCCATTTCTTCGCGTATGATATTCATCACTTTTTTTGCAATTTTATAGCCAAGCGGCAAATAGGAAAAAATGCCGGCGCCGAGCTGTCGCACAAGTCCGGCACGAAGCATTAGCCTATGCGATGGAATTTGTGCTTCAGCCGGAATTTCCTTTAGTGTAGGAAAGAAAATTTGAGATTGTTTCATTATGCAGTTCGATAACGTTATGAAAATAATTTTTGTTCGTTTCAGTAAAAATCTACGGCAAAAATACGGTAAAATGGAAGAGGCGAGATGTAGGATAGAAAAAGCCCGCTCAGATTGTTCAATCATTAAGCGGGCATTTTACAGCGCATCCGTGTAATGTTACGAAATAGGCACAATGCCAGTTACTGTTGTATATTTCAACACAATGCGTTTTTCCGGGTAAATACGCTTATAAGCTGCTTGAGCCATCATAGCGCCTTCGTGAAAGCCACAAAGTATGAGTTTGAGCTTGCCCTCGTACGCGCATACATCACCTATTGCATATATGCCAGGTGTATTAGTTTCCAGCGTAATAGGATCAACTTGCACTGCATTTTTTTCTATGTTAAGCCCCCATTCGCCGATAGGTCCAAGCTTTGGAGAAAGACCAAAAAGAGGTATAAAATGATCAACAACTATGCGGCGTTCGCCTTCGTTATCAACTGTAACAGTTAAACCATCGAGCTTGCCATTGCCATGCAAAGCAGTTATTTGAGCGTCGGTTATTAATTGCACTTTGCCGATTTCTACAAGATGATGCACCTTTTCAACGGAATCAGGTGCTCCTCGAAATTCTTTACGACGATGCACCAACGTTAATTGATCGGCAATGTCAGCCAGAACAACCGTCCAATCAAGCGCAGAATCGCCGCCACCGGCAATAGCTACTTTTTTCCCGCGAAAGTTTTCCGGTTCTTTTATGATATAATCAATGCCCTTATATTCAAAATTGCTTAGATTCTCGATATCCGGCTTCCGCGGCTCAAAGCATCCCAATCCTCCGGCTATGCAGATTATTGGGGCATTAACTTTTGTGTGTTGATTTGTTATTACAGTGAAAGAGCCATTTTCACATTTTTCGATTGTTTCTACTCTTTCTCCCAGCGTAAAAGTTGGATTAAACGGTTTTATTTGCTCCATCAAATTGTCTATCAATTCGCCTGCCAGCACCGATGGATGTCCCGGAATATCATAAATTGGCTTTTTAGGATATATTTCTGCGCATTGTCCGCCCGGAACGGGCAAATAATCCATAACATGACAATGCAGTTTGAGTAAACCCGCCTCGAAAACAGCAAATAGTCCGACAGGCCCTGCGCCGATTATGGCAATATCTGTATGTATAATATTTTCTTTCATCTGCTTCCTGAACTGATAACGAATATTATTTGCAACATTAAGACGAAATATTTCGTTCTGAATTGAGAACACTCACCGTTTAGACATCTCTATGAGATAAGGTCAGAGTTCGACATCAAGTTCGATTACCACAGGACAATGGTCGCTTCCCATAATATTTGGCTGATGATAGCTGTTTTTTACAGAAGGAGCTATATCCTCTGTAACCCAGTGATAATCAATGCGCCAGCCGATATTTCTGTCTCGCGCTCTAGTTTTTTGGTCCCACCAAGTATAATTTCCGCCTTCGCTGTTAAATAGTCGAAAAGTATCAACATAACCGTTGGAAGCCATCCAATCCAACTTATCGCGCTCAATCGGCATAAATCCTGAAGTATTAATATTTTCCTTCGGTCTGGCAAGATCTATCTCATGGTGCGCCGTATTGTAATCGCCGCAGATAAGTAAATTTTTGCCTGAGTGCCGGAGCTTACCGCAATACTCAAAAAGCGCATCGTAAAATTCGAGTTTATACCTCACGCGCTCATCGCCGCGCCCGCCATTCGGGAAATAGATATTGAGCAGAGATAAATTGCCAAAATCTGTTTGCACCACACGCCCTTCACCGTCGAAATGCTCGACGCCAAAACCCAAGCGAACATAATCAGGCTCTTTTACAGAAAAAGTAGCCACGCCGCTATAACCTTTTCTGACACTGCATGAATGAAAATACGAGCTGTAATTATCAGGTTTCCGCTGTTCGGCAGTCAGCTGCTCTGGCTCGGCTTTTGTTTCCTGAAGGCATAAAATATCAGGTTTTTCATTTTCAATATATTCGCGCAGCCCTTTTTTGTAAGCCGATCTTATTCCGTTTATATTCCAAGAAACTACTTTTATTGCCATTGTTATAATTTCGATAATTCCAAAAAAAATTAACTGAGTGCGAAAATACCGAATATTCGTTAGGATTATAAAATTCAAAAGGTAAAGATTGGCAGAATTGCTGTAATTTTGCATCCGTAAAATTTAGAAAAGTAGTTTGTATCAATGTCTTGGAAAAAACAATGTTTTCAATGGAATTTAGTGAAATTCATGAGATGATTCGTCAGACGGCTCAAAACTTTGCGCGCGAAGAAGTGGCGCCAACAGCAATCGAACGCGATATTAACTGCGAATTTCCCCGTGAAATTATTTCAAAAATGGGCGAGCTTGGCTTTATGGGCATGATGGTCCCAGAAGAATGGGGCGGCAGCGGTCTCGATTGCATAAGCTACGTAATAGCAATGGAGGAAATTTCGAAAGTTGACGCCAGCGTCGGCGTGGTGATGTCTGTCAACAATTCCTTAGTTTGCTGGGGCTTGGAAGCTTATGGCAATGACTGGCAAAAAGAGCATTTTCTAAAGCCACTTGCGTCAGGCCAAAAATTAGGCGCATTCTGCCTTAGCGAGCCTGAGGCCGGCTCGGATGCCACGCAACAGCATACCACAGCAGAACTTCGTGACGGATTATGGCATATCAACGGTACAAAAAACTGGATTACTAACGGCACATCATCTGACACATATTTAGTATTTGCTCAAACAGATTACGAAAAGAAACACAAAGGAATTACTTGTTTTATCGTTGATAGGAACACACCGGGATTTGAGCCTGGTAAAAAAGAAGACAAGCTTGGCATTCGCTCCAGCGACACTTGTTCAATTGGCTTGACAAATGTGGCTGTCCCGCCGGAGAATATTCTTGGCGGCGTTGGCTTAGGCTTCAAAATTGCCATGGAAAGTTTGAACGGCGGGCGCATCGGCATTGCATCTCAGGCATTGGGAATTGCTCAGGGTGCTTTCGAGGCGGCGGTGCGCTATTCCAAAGAGCGTAAAGCTTTCGGCAAGCCAATTGCTGATTTGCAGGCAATTCAAATGAAACTTGCCGATATGTCTATGAAAATTGAAGCTGCGCGTCTGTTAATTCTCAAAGCGGCATCGCTCAAAGATAAGCATGTAAATTACATCAAAGAAGCCGCCGAAGCCAAACTTTTTGCTTCGAAAACTGCCGTCGAAGTCGCATTGGAAGCAGTGCAAGTGCATGGTGGATATGGTTATGTGCGCGAATATCAGGTGGAGCGTATGCTTCGCGACGCCAAGATTACAGAAATTTATGAAGGCACTTCTGAAATTCAGCGCATTGTCATTGCTCGCGAACTGATGAAAGCATTGTAGAATTTATTAAATCCTTCGTATGCATATGTTAAAACTCAGCATTTCATACTACAACTAATTTCTGCATTTCCAAGCCAGATGCCAGCATATCGCCTATTCGCAAAAAACGTTTAGGCGATAATTTTATAAGCCGCTTCACTAATTGACATGACCGAGAAAAAGCATTCGAGCATTAAACATAAAAGAAATAATTATTTCTTTTATTTGCAATTTATATATATAGCCGCAGTTTTCTTCAGCTCTTCCAACATTTCTTTCGCCTCTTCGCTTGACGGCGACGAGGCGTCATTTGCCGATATTTTTCGCTTGATGACCGGATTGGAAACTGATACAATAGGCGAGGCAACCATAGGATTTCCAGCAACTTACTTTACCAGCAAAGATTGCATCATCATAAAAAACGTAAAATTTCATTTCAGCAGGCAGAACGACAATACTTGGGATGAGCGTTTTACCAATGGCGGCAAGCCGATTAGAATTACAAAGTCGGTGGAATTTATTAACTGCGATTTCCCTGATGATTACTGGCTTGTCATGCGGAATATGATATTTGAAGAAATTGTGGGATTTCAAAACTGCCGAAACATTAAACTATTCTTCAGAGAATGTCAATTTCAACATCAATTCTTTTTTTATGGCAGTCAGGCAGTTTTTATAAAATTTATCGGATGTGATTTCAATCTTGGTCTTATTGTCGGCTCAAAATCAACAATTTCAGATTTTTTCGAAGCAGATCATTGCCGGTTTAATTATTCTGAAAATTTCTATCGAAATCCGCGAGTGCGCGAGTCGCAAAATGTGGTAAAAAGCGTTGATCGTATTCCGGCTTATTTCCGAATTAATATTCCAACAGAGTCCGGAAACCTATTTTTGAAACATTGCGTTTTTTCTTTGCCTGCCGGCTTGGTTAATGCTCCTTCGATGAATCTCGATCTAAATCACAGCGTTTTTAAAACGTTAGAAATTTTGGACTGCGTCATAGAGCCAACTCTCGACATTTCATTTGTTACCGTTGAGAACCAGATTAAATTTTTCAATAATACTGCAGATCACTTTATCGTTGCAGAAGCATTTTCATTCAATCCTTCCAATGCAAAAGTGCAATGGGAGAAATTGGCGGGTCGCCGCCTTGCTGTTACAGCCGATTCCGGCGGCGCAATTTACACAGGATCTACGATTGACAAAGGCAATGATTACGATTATCAAACGCTTATCAGCGTTTATGCTTTGATGTACCAAATGTATCGTTCGCAGGGCAGCCGGCTTGCGGCAAATAGTTGCTACCTAGAATGGAAAGACATAGAAACTGAGCATTTTGGACGCATTCTCCAAGCAAATTCTTCTATGGATGTATGGTTTAATCTCATCATGAACATATTTCTTCGGATTTTTTGTGATTATGGCACCAATCCTATGAAGTCAATGATATGGTCATTAGGCGTAATGCTGTCATTTGCCATATTTTACATGGCTTTTCCGCGTCAAAGCGGCATAGCCGAACAAGAAGCTTTTTTAGACCGTATTCGAGCTTATGGAGAATACTTCACCGAAGGCAAAACACTTGCAGAAATTGAATCGGATCTTGATATTCGACCTGATGAAACCGCTGACGAGCGTGATGATTTGACAACATTCATACGGCAAAACAAAAATGATTTGCCGCGATATTACCGATTGTTTGGATTACAAATCCTCCGACATCGTAATTTTTCGTTTCGTTTTCAAATTTTGTATGCAAAATTTGCCGATCGCTTGATTGGTCATTGGTCAACAGCTCGCAAAAGTCGTCGCTTTCTTGTTGCCGCTGTTTTTTCTGTCGGCTTGGCGTTAAGTTTAAGCGGTATTTTTTTTGTTCGACTTTTCGACGCTTTTTTTCTTAGCATAAATGCATTTTCCACGCTTGGCTTCGGCGAAATACCCCTTCGCGGCGCCGCTAAATATCTTGCGATAGCCGAAGGATTTATTGGATGGTTTTTGCTCAGTATATTCAGCGTTGCGTTAATCAGCCAAATTATTCAATAGATACTTTCATTTCAACAGGAGTTTTAGATGTCTGACTTTTTTTTAAAACGCATAATAATAGGGCTGCTTTCGGTATTTTTTTCGGCATGGCATTTTGTAAGCGCACAACCGTCTGCGGAACAACAGCCAAATCGCTCTTTTTTGATTGCAGCCGACGCAGCTGGCTTGCCCGGCTACACAGGCGCAGCCTCGATTGATGCAGATTTGCTTTTAGGCAGTTGGTTCGGAATTAGAGCCGGCATCGGAACTTGTTACGCGGCTTTCAATGGAACAGCCAAAGGTTATTCATTTGCAGCTAAAATATTATCTCCACCGCGCCACGACTTGGATGCTCGATTAGAGATTAACATAGGAGCAAGCTCCATGAAAGTCAAACCTGAAGAAAACAAAGCAGAAGAGCATCTTTTACTGCCGTTGTTCAGCATAGGGGCTTATACTGAATTAACGAACAAATATGCTCCGATTGCTGTTTTTGGAAGAGCAGGCATTGGACTTTTTTATTACTATGGAGTTCCTTTTTACATTGGATTCGGCGCAGCTTTTTGAGTGCGCTTTTATTCAGAATTGAACATGAGTTAACATCAATAAAAACAAAGACAGCCATTGCTCAATATAAAATATGATTTTATTTATTCAATTCGTGAAATTTACTTAATTTGGCGTAACGTATTTATCTTGTATTTGTTATTCTTGCTATAAGCTGACAAAATATGCTTTTTTGTCAAATCAAGTTTTGCTACATTACAATCACTTCCTTTCTTTTTATTTTTTAGAGGTACTTCAATGAAAAAGTTAGCACAAATTGCGATGGCTGTCTTGTTCGCAGCAGGCGCGCTGTTGCAATCGCCTCAATCCGGCATTGCGCAGCCGGCTCAACACGTTCTGATAGAAGAGTTTACAGGTGCGTGGTGTCAATATTGTCTTAATGGCGCAGTAGGCATGCAAGAAGTATTGGCTGCCTATCCGGAAGATGTTACGGTTGTCGCCATTCACAATGGCGACGGAATGGCCATTAGCAATATTGATGCTGATATGGGTCCGTATAAAAGCGGCTATCCTTCGGGCACTCTCAACAGAACAAATATTCCGGGTATTTATCCTCTAAATTGGATTGATTATATTCCGGGCATGATTCGCAATCCTGCCTCAGTTGAAGTTTCTTTAAGCAAGGTTAATTACAATAGCATAAATAAATCGTTGAGTGTTACTGTAAAAGCAACTTTTTACAATGCAATGTCCGGCGATATGCGCTTTAATCTGTACATAGTTGAAGATAGCGTAGTTGGCAGCGGACCGCAGTTTGATCAAGTAAACGCATTCAATACCGATGCATCTCATCCATATTACAATAAAGGCAACCCGATAAAGGGCTATGCGCATCGTCATGTAGTACGCAATATGTTAGGAAGTTCGTGGGGAACAGCTGGCAGCATTCCAATGAGCGTAACGGCTGGACAAACTGTTACATACACATATACTACAACGCTTAACAGCGCGTGGAAACCGGAGCGCATCCATTTGGTTGGATCAGTTCATAAATACAATCAAGATATTGCTCAGCGCCAGATTCTCAATTCCGTAGAAGAAAGCTTGTTAATTCGCTCGGTAAAACCAACATTAGCTGTTGCGCCTTCACCTTATTTGATTGTAAAACCCGGCACAACTAAAGAACAGAATATTACAGTAACCAACCCGCATACTGCGCCCATTACTGTTGATTTTGCTATTGACGATGCAAAAACCAACAATCCGGGCGGCTGGGATGTAACAATAAGCCCTTCTTTCGCAACAATTCCAGCAGGCGGCACAGCCGATGTAAAAGCGACAATTGTTATTCCCGCCTCTACAAATCCGGCTCTCGCAAACTTTGCAATCAATGCAACACCGCGTCCAACATCCGGGATTGAACCGAAATCTAATTCTGCAACTATATTTGCCCTTAGTGATAACAGCAAATATGTCTATATTTCAGGATTAGTTCCTATTTACAACGGAATTGATAAATACGGAAGCGTTTTCACAGCAAATCAAGATCTGCAAAAGGGTCTTGTTCAAATGCAGTTTAATGAACAAGTAATGAATGCATACTCATCTGTTTTTACGGCAATACTTCTCCCTATTCATGGGGGATATTTCGATGCAAATAATTATCAAAATGCAAAGATTGGCTTGCCAATAGCTGCTGCGCCGGGCATTAATTACCCTAACTTTGCCAAGCAAATCAGCGATTGGATAAACGCCGGTAAACGCATATTTATTTCTGCACCTCATTCGCTGTGGTGGGCATTTGACCAAACACCACAGTCAGCTCAAGGTAAAAATAACGATGCAACTGCTCTATTAGCCAATACGCTCGGCATACAGCTTGCAAAGAGTCAAGCCCGCTTTACAGAAACGCAAAGTGGAAATAATATAAGCGTTACAATAGACAAATTTAATGTTCGCGGAGTTACCGGCGATGTAATAGGCGATCAGCTTGCTTCTTTAGGCAATCCAAACACTCCCGGAGCCGGTCATTCATTCTGGACGGACATTATGAGTTTAACCTCAAGCAGCAAGTCAATACCATGCTTCTTCAGCGATGAAAAGCCGGCAAACATTGTTGGCATTCGTTTTGAGAAAGGAAATTCTAAACTCGTCTATTTGACTTTTGGCGTTGAATCGCTCAACGGCAGCGGACCTAACGATTTCTTAGACAGAATAACCGAATATTTAATCGGCGATCTGAAACCAAAATTACCTGAAATTTCTTCTTCGACCGATCAACTCGACTTTGGCTCTATCGAAGTGAATAACAGCAAAGAATTATCTGTAGATTTAATTAATATTGGCGCAGCGCCGCTTACAATTTCAAAAGTAGAAATTGCCGGAGCCAATGACAAGAATTTTTCAATGACTGCCGGCGCGCTGCCTGTAACGCTGGCTGCTAATGAAAAGAAATCCGTAACAATCAAATTTACTCCTGATTTACAACAAGACTTTTTGGCTGCGTTAATTGCTACTTCCAACTCAGGAGGCGTGGAAAGCAGTGTCTATAGCGTAGACCTTCGCGGCAAAGGAATTGTAACCGGTCCGAAAAAATCTGTGCTAACTTCAAGCTTGCAGGAACTTAATTATGGCAAAGTTGAAACTTCCAAAGAACTCACTGTCGTTCTCACAAATAACGGCGACAAAGAGATGACTATTAAATCCATTGAGTTCGCTGGCGCGGATAAAGCTAAATTTGCAACAAAAGGATTTAAGCCAAATTCATTTCTCGGAACAGCAGCGGCCAATAAAAAACTCCCAGTCGCTGTTGTATTTACTCCGGGTGAATCAGGAATTTTCTCAGCAACAATGGTGGTAAAATCTGAAATTTCCGGCGGTATAAGCGATGAGTTTACATTGAATGCAACCGGCGAGGGCATTGCAGCATCTGGAGTTCGTGAAGACGGCATTGTCAGCGGCACAGTATTGTCATTGTCGGCTCATCCAAATCCTATATCTGCTACATCCATAGTGTCATATTCCGTGAACGGTGCCGCTCCGCAAATAGTTTCTATCAATATCGTTGATATGACTGGTCGCGAAGTAATGAATCTCGGCAACAGCACGCTTATTCCGGGTAATTATTCCATTACTCTTGATGCAGCCAAACTTACTGTTGGCGCATATCATATAGTTCTCCGTTGTGCAACCGAAACTGTTTCATTACCAATTACAGTGTCTCGCTAAGAATATCTTAGCTCGCAATAAAAGAGCCGAAGCATTTTTACATGCTTCGGCTCTTATTTTTTAATTATTATTGGCATTATTGCTTTCTCTCTGCTCGAATTGCAGAAGAAGAAACGCAAAAAGAGTAATCGTAAAAATGCGAACAGCCGCGCTCAACAAGTTTCTGCATTGCAATAAATCCAATCATGGCGGCATTATCAACGCAATAGCTTATGCGAGGCATTATTAATTTAATTCCGGCTTTAAGTGATTTTTCCGCTAACATTGAGCGCAGCCGTGAATTAGCTGAAACGCCGCCTGCAACCACAATACTTTTCACATTATATTTCTGTGCTGCACGGAGTGTTTTAACAGCAAGAATTTCCGTTAGAGCTTCTTGCGCAGAGGCGCAAATATCCGGCAGAATTTCAGACGGTACACCCTGACGAAACTCACGCTCTAAAAAATACCTGACAGCTGTTTTGAAGCCGCTAAAACTAAAATTATACGTACCGTCATTCAAAAGCGATCGAGGAAAAGAAAATGCTTTAGGATTTCCATTTTTTGCCAGACGATCAATTGCCGGACCGCCGGGATATCCAAGACCCATAAGCTTTGCGGTTTTATCGAATGCTTCGCCGACTGCATCATCTATTGTAGAACCAAGCATCACATAGTCGCTGTACGATTTTACGTAAAACAATGCAGTATGCCCGCCGCTTGCCACTAAAGCAATGAATGGAAAATTCATGGTATTATCTTCCAAACACCCTGAAAAGAGATGCCCTTCGATATGGTTTATAGGAACAATCGGCAAATTGAAACGAAGTGCAAGACCTTTTGCAGCATGTGAACCAACGATTAATGATCCGGCAAGTCCGGGCGAAGTGGTTACAGCAAGAGCCGTTATATCGGTTATACGCAGTTTTGCTTCCGATAATGCCGCATGTAAAGTTGCGCCAATGACTTGCAAATGCGAGCGTGAAGCCAACTCCGGAATTACTCCTCCATAAAGCGAGTGCACAACCTGCGAAGCAATCACATTGCTCAACACTTTGCCGTCGGCAACTACGGCAGCAGAAGTATCGTCGCATGATGATTCTATTGCCAAAATAACCATTTTGGCGGCTTCGTTATTCACAATTGACTTCCCTTTAGCAAATGCTGAACAAGCATGGATAGAGCAGCGCCAACTGCGCGCTCACGATTGATTTGCCTATCTGCTCCAAATTGAAATTTTCGAGAGATAATACCCTCAGAATATGCAAGAGCCATCCAAATTGTTCCGACAGGTTTTTCTGGCGTTGCGCCGTCGGGTCCTGCGATTCCGCTTATGGCAATGCCATAAGAAGCGCCGAATAACTCTCGAACTGAAGATGCCATCTCAACTACTGTTTCACTGCTTACCGCACCAAACTCTTCTAATGTTTTACGTTGCACATTAAGCTGTTTTTCTTTTGCTTCATTGCTGTACGTTATAGCGCCGCCAAGAAAATACGAAGAGCTTCCCGAGGTTTCACTAAATGCGGCTCCAAGAAGTCCCCCTGTGCATGATTCAGCAACAGCAACTGTTTTATTGCTCGCATTGAGAAGTTGTGCTGCAACAGAAGACATTGATTCATTATCGGTGCTAACTATAAATCTTCCAGCGTGTTCTCTAAGAATATTTTCAATTCTGATTATTTTACCGTTTATATCTTCGCGTGTCGTACCTTGCACTCCTATTCGCAGTTTAACTCCTTGATATGAAGGTAAGAATGCTAGCGTCCCTCCCGCTAAAAACATATTTGGATCGCCAATAGCATCAGCAAGATTAGCTTCGGAAATTACTGTGGTTAACAATGTTTTATATTGAACTTTATCCTGATTGCCATAGTTGCTTGCAATGTAAGGTAATACGCTTTCTGTCATTATTCCTTTCATTTCAGCGGGCACTCCGGGCAAACTTATTACAATTTTACCATTCTCTGCGAACATCATGCCGGGCGCTGTTCCTCTAATATTTGGCAGCGCTGTGCATTTTGAGGGCAAGAGCGCTTGCTCGCGATTTCTATCTGAAATTTCAATTCCTCGTCTTGACAATATTTCTTTTAATGATATAAGCGATGCATCATGCAACACAAGTGTATCATTATAATAATTGCACAACGCTTCTTTTGTGCAATCGTCATGCGTCGGGCCAAGTCCGCCGGTTACAATAACTATATCAGACAAGCTTAACAATCGAGTTAATTCGTCAGTGATTTTGTCAATGCCATCCCCGATTGTAGAATGTAATACAACATTGCATCCAATTCTCGTGCATTCTGATGCTATCCAAGCTGCATTAGTGTTAATAATTTGACCAATGCATATTTCGTCGCCGACTGTTAGAATCGAAAGTGCAGCCATTAATTGTTAAGATTATTTTTTACTTTTATTTTATAGAAACATCTTTTTCTAAGACGTTGGCAAATCTTTAAAATTTTTACTTGTCAAGGCAAAGGATTAGAATAAAATACATTTTAACAATTGTTTCTCAACACAGATACATACTCGAAATATATTTTGCAATTACAGTAGAAGTTATCGCAATTTATTATCATATTTTAAGTCGCTGAGTTTAGATTTTACAATAAATTGAAAACGATAAAACTACAATTGTAATAATAGTTTACAAAAACTGTTTTACCGTTTCAATTAAAATTGATATTTTGCTGTTAATATTTCTTGAATTGCCTCGTTTAATCTGCAAATATAATATGCGAATTATAAAGTATATTCAATTATTTATGCTAATATCTCATTCATTATTTAATTGTTAAGCTTGCTTTGAAGCGACATCCATCCGCCTCCATTATACACTTCGTCAAATCCATTAGAGCGCAGCACCGAAGCGGCTGTGGCGCTTCGCATTCCGCTAGCACAGCATGTAATCACAACACAGCCCTTTTTTATGCGCGCAAGCTCTTTTGACAAATTTTGCAAAGGTATATTTAACGAACCCTTTACATGACCGCTTTGAAATTCGGCAGTAGTGCGAACATCTATAATTTGAGCACCGTTAGCAACAAGTTCGGCATAATTTGGCGCAGTCCTCCCTATTCCAACAAGGTTTTTTAACATGTCAAACATTAATATTCTCCGTAGTTTTATTTATCGTTTCAGATTTATTATTAAAAACCAATTCCCCGTTGTATGTTATATTCCAAGTAATTGGCATAATCTTCTTCAACATACTGCTAACGCCGCAAATTTTTTCTTGAGAAACCGTTACTGCATCAATCGCGGCTGCAAGATATTCCGGGTTGCCGGTAAATTCATAAGAAATATGCGCTGCCACATATTCGATTGGAACACGCTTGCTGATTTCTCCTTCCACATTTACCGAAAATGTGTCTGGCAAAGAATTATTTTTGCGAAGGAGCGAGGCGACATCCATTCCTGTACATCCTGATAATGCTGTAAGCACTAATGGCTTTGGAATAGTGCCGTGATTTTCTCCGCCAACGCGCTCGGGCGCGTCCATAATTACAGTATGCCCGTTAACAAGCGTATTAAACTGCATTTTTCCCATCCATTGCGTTTCAATATTATGAGTCATAATGTCATCCTCTTTTGTATAGTGTTTAAATTAAATGGCAAATAAATTGGACAAAATCTTATTATTGATGTTGCAATCATTACAGCAGCAAAAACTAACAATATAATTCCTAATGCGCCTTCTGCAAAGCCGCTTGCATATAAACCAATCAAAAGCGCAGCAATGAGCAAGCGAATAATTCTATCGCTCGCTCCCACATTTTTTTGCATAAATACTCCGTGTGCAATATTTTAATTTTAGTATATCTTGTAAAAAGACAACACAAATTTAACAAGGAATAATTTTGATTTCTGCAACATAAGTTACAAATCTGATAAGATTTTGATTTGACTGCGGTAAAGGATAATTTTATTGTTGTTTTCAAGCTTTTTCAGCAAGCGTGAAATCACAACTCGGGAAGTTGCCAATTCGCCGGCAATTTGATCATGCGAGATATTCAGTACGGTAGATCCTAAAATTTTTGCCTTTTCTTTTAAATAGTTGATAAGACGCTCGTCTAAATTTTGAAATGCAATTTGGTCAATAGTTTTTAGCATCTCAATAAACCTATTATGAATAGTTTGCATCACAAAACTTTTCCATGTCGGATATTTTGCAATCCAATTTTCCATAATGTTAATCGGCAGCAATAGCGCTTCAGTGTCTTCTTCAGCTGTTGCTTTAACTTCGCTCGGCATGTGCTGCATGCAGCACGTAAATGCCAGCGCACAGCTGTCGCCTTCGGTCAAATAGTAAAGCAGCAATTCTTTGCCGTCTTCATCAATTCGAGTTATTTTCATTATTCCAGAGATAACAATAGGAATAACTCGCATAAGAGAGCCGGCTTCAAAGAGCGTTTCGCCAGCGCGAAGTTGAGCATACTTTCCATACTCTTCAATCTCTTGAAGCAGTTTTTGTTCGAAAGTATGCTGAAAAAAGGCCGGAATCATACTTTATGTATATTTAATTCTTTAACGTCATGACAATAAAAGCTTTACCTATGGCGCAGATTTCTCTTTTGCAAGGCAAATTCATAGAAAACATCAACTTGGCTCAACGCGGCTTCAAACGAATGATTTTTCCTTGCCCATTTTTTTGCATTTTTACCAAGCAACAACATTTTCTCTCTGTTATCTGCAATGTTCTGAATTGCATCTGCTAATGCAGCGGCGTTTTTCGGCGGCACAAGCAAACCGCGTTCAGTTCCCATCGGCAAAGAATATCCAATTTGCTCTATGGCTCCACCTGTATTTGTGCTTACTACGACTGCGCCGCACGACATGGCTTCTACAATTGCGAGTGAATACATTTCACCGTAGCTTGCAAGCACAAAAATATCGGCAGCAGCTATTAAATGCATATATTCTTTCTGATGCGGAAAAACATCGCATTTGTTTTCCAAATGATTTTTACGAATAAATTCCAATAGCCACGAGTGAAGAAGCATGGCATCATCTTCATAAATCGGAGATCCGTCGCTGGCTGAACCGCTTTGCGTGGGACTGCCGACTATTCCATAACGTATTGCATCAATGCCGCGCTCATCCAATATTTTCATGGATTCGGCATACTCAGTTATACCTTTTTGCCTGTCAATTCTACAGAGCGACAGCACAAACACTTCATTCTCTTTCAGCCCAAGATGCTGGCGTCCTTGATTGCGGAGCTGTTGAATCTGCTCGTCGGTGGGAAGATGCCTGCCGTACTTCAATAAAAAAATACTTTCAGATTGCGCGTCGAAATGTTTTATTATGTCATGATTAATTTGCTCAGACGAAGAGCCAAATGCGTCTATTCTGCTATAAATGAAGCGATGAAGAAAATCGCGTTTTGGCGCAGAGAACATATACAAACTGAGCACCAGAGGAATATGCAAGCCGAAGCAAGATTCTACGCCCAACCATACATCTCTTCCGCTGTGAATATGCACAATTTCCGACTTTTCTCTGCGCAGATAAGAGCGGATTTTAAATATGTTAACAATTGAAAAATAACTGCTTTTCTGCAACGGCAAAACGCGAACGGAGTTACTCTGCAAAAAACTCCAAATAGGAGAATGCGGAATTGCAGCAGCCACAACGTTATAACCGTTGTTAAATTGCTCGCAAATCAAAGCGCCAATATAGCTTTCCATGCCTCCATTGGCCGATGAAGTAATGATGTGCAATATTTTTCTGCGATTCTGCACATTACTCATAACATTTCACGATAAAAAAATGCCTGAAACACGAGCGCATCAGGCATTTGCTAATAATTTCTTTGATGATTATCCAAGATATGAGCGAAGCGATTTTGACCTTGAAGCATGGCGTAAACGGCGTATTGCCTTTTCTTTAATTTGGCGAACTCGCTCTCGAGTTAAATTAAATTTTTCACCAATTTCTTCAAGAGTCAAGCAAATTCCGTCTAGACCAAAATAGAGCTTAATAACTTCGGATTCTCTTTGCGAAAGAGTGCTAAGCACTTGCTGGACTTCTACGCGAAGTGATTCTCGCATTAGTTCTGCGTCTGGCGGAGGCTGCTGCTCATTTGGCAGAATATCCAAAAGGCGATTGTCCTCCCCTTGCACAAATGGTGCGTCAACTGATATTTGACGTCCTGATATTTTTATCGTTTCGGCTATTTCAGATACAGAAATTCCCAATTGTTCCGCTAACTCTGCGGCAGTCGGCTCGCGCTCAAATGCCTGCTCGAGCTCGCTAAATTTTTTGCCAATTTTATTTAAAGCGCCTACGCGATTGAGTGGCAGGCGCACAATGCGTGATTGTTCGGCCAGCGCTTGCAAAATAGATTGGCGAATCCACCAAACTGCATACGAAATAAATTTAAATCCGCGAGTTTCATCAAAACGCTTAGCTGCTTTAATTAGGCCAAGATTTCCTTCATTGATGAGATCGCCCAATGAAAGTCCTTGATTTTGATATTGTTTGGCTACACTGACCACAAAACGCAAGTTTGCCTTAACAAGACGCTCTAAAGCTCGCTCTCCGTCCCATCCGCCGCGTTTAATCAACTGTGCTAGAACTATTTCATCATCAGCATGCAATAGCTCTACGCGACCTATTTCCTGGAGATATTTATCTAACGATTGGCTTTCACGATTGGTATATTGTTTCGTAATTCTCATGCATTATGCCGAACAAAATAAAACAGAACTCCCCTAAATGTCGCCTTGACATTTAGAACGAGCGTTACGACGCAACGAGTTTCTATGTATTGTAAAAATCCTTATCTGCGTTTTACTGCAAAATGAAGCGATTCCAACTTATATAGGCTTTATCGAGAGGTGCAGCAATTGATTTAATTCAATTCAACAAAATAAGCTATGTTACTACAATGCGGGAATTTGAGCAACATAATAAAAGTACGCTTTTATAATTATCGCAATGACTTAAATTGATTTATTGAAGATGATTTGCAAATTTGTTGCATGTTTTCAATTATGTTCGCAGCAGTTCTTCTTCGAGGCGTTGGATTTCCCACATTTCAGCATATATGCCATTCGTTATTTTAAGCAATTCATCGTGCGTTCCATATTCTACCATTTTTCCATCTTCTAGAACAATAATTGATTCGCAATTTTGCACTGCTGAAAGACGATGCGATACAATGAGAGAAGTGCAATTCTTCATAACTTCTCGCAGATGTTTCAATATTTCATGCTCAGTTGCTGTATCAACGGCTGATAATGCATCGTCAAGGATCAAAATTGTAGGTTTGCGAATGAGAGCCCGAGCTATGGCCACACGCTGCTTTTGACCGCCGGATAACGTAACGCCGCGCTCGCCAACAATCGTTGCATATCCATCTGGAAATTGCATTATATCTTCGTGCAGACGCGCTGCTTTAGCCGCAGCAATGATATCATCGAAAGAAGCAGAAGAATTTCCGGCGCGAATATTTCCTTCAATAGTTTCTGAAAAAAGAAAAGGTTCTTGCGTTACTATACCAATATTACGGCGCAACAACTCGAGATGGATCGAAGCCACAGAGGAGCCGTCAATTAACACTTCGCCTTCGGAAGGGTCGCAGATTCTTGGCACTAAGTTAATTAGTGTAGTTTTGCCGCTTCCGGTAGCGCCAACTATGCCAAGAGAACCGCCGGAGGGAATCATTAAGGATATCTGTGACAATGCTTCATATTTTGCGCCTGCATACCGATATGAAACATTTTTATACTCAATGCAGCCATTTTTTATTTCTCTCTCTGCAATTGCTTTATCATTACGGATTTTGGGAATTGCATCAAAAATTGCTGAAATTCGCGCCACTGAAGCCGATGCTCGCTGCACTAAATTAGTAACCCAGCCAATAGCGGCTACTGGCCACATCAATTGGCCTAAATAAATAAAGAACTGTGTAATAACTCCGACAGTTGAATTGCCTTGTATTACTTGCCACCCTCCAAAGCCAAGCACCAAAATATTCGAAAAACCTATCAAAAACATCATCGAAGGCATCATTATTGATTGGTATCGAGCAAGTTTTAAACTGCGATACGCATATTCATTGCTCGCTTTTTCAAATTGTTTAGATTCGTAATCAGCGCGATTGTATGCCTTAATTACTCGAATTCCTGAAAATGACTCTTGTGCAATGGTTGTAATTTCTCCAAACTGTTCTTGAACACTGCGAAAAGCAGCATGAATTCGTTTGCCTATGCGATAAGTTGCATAAGCCATTATTGGCAAAGGAGCTAATGAAACAAGCGTAATCAGCGGACTTAGTATTATCATGTTCCCGACAGCAAAAAGAAACGTTGTAAAGCTATTGGCAGAGTACATGATTGCGGGTCCTAAAAATTCTCGAACCGCGCTAATATCGTTAGTGGCATACGCCATCATTGAACCAGTAGAATTTTGATGAAAAAACTGAGCATCCTGACGCTCAATTGCAGCAAGCAAATCATTTCGCAAATCATACTCTATAAGACGCGAAGCAATAATGACTGTTTCTCTTGTTAAGAACATAAAAAATCCGCTGCCTATTGTTAGCAAGAGTATATAAATGATATTATTCACAACATGTTCCATTGTGAACCCTGCATCACCGAAGCCGTCAATCGTTGCTCCAACAAAACGCGGTACTGTTGTAGAGCAAATATTAGATATTGTAACAAACAACAGACCGAGCAGCAATCGCAGACGGTGTTGCTTTAGATATGGAAGCAGTCGAAGCAATGAACGCATCGTTTATTCATAATAATTTGCGTGGTATAACATACAAAAATACATGTTTAACGCTAAGGAATTGACGATTTATTGATAATTTTGCATTGTATCAACCGATTTTTTAATCTTTAATATAAATGAGGTGCCATCATGGCTTCAGTTTCCGTTGGGCAAAATGCTCCCGATTTTACGCTTTATGATCAAACTAAGACAGCGCAAACTCTCAGCAGTTTTACCGGTAAAAATGTGATTCTTGCATTTTACCCAGGCGCATTTACCGGAGTATGCGATACTGAAATGTGTAAATTTCGCGACTCTTTAGACATGTTAAATAAAGCAAATGCGCAAGTATTGGGGATTAGCGTAGATATGCCGTTTACCGCCAAAGTATTTTCAGAGAAATACAATTTGAACTTCATGATTTTATCTGATTATAATCGTGAAGTTATCCGCCAATATGGTCTTCTCTTACCGAATTTTGCCGGTATGCCTGGTCTTGATTCTACTCAACGAGCCGTATTTTTGATTGATAAAAAAGGTATCATCCGTTATGTCGAAGTAACTTCAGCCCCACATTTTGAGCCGAATTATGCCGCTCTTTTCGAGGCGATGAATAATATATGAGATAATAGGACAATTTACAGAGCGCAGGCGCGTCAATCCCTGCGCTCTTATTTTTATACATTACAAAGTATTACAATGAAACGCATATTTGTCGCAAGCTTGCTCGCAATTGTAGCCGTTAGCGCTACGGTTCTTATTGCCGGCAAAAACAACCTTCATAAAACGATGCAATCTAAATCAACAGCCGCAATCATGGCTGCTGAAGGAATTGAAGTTGGAATGACAGCTCCAAACTTTACCATGAACGATCAAAACAGCAAGCCATTATCTCTGCAAAGTTATAAAGGCAAAGTAGTTGTCCTTGATTTTTGGGCTACATGGTGCGGACCTTGCCGCCTCGCATTGCCACATTTCAAGGAATTATGGAGCAAATATAAAACCAAAGATGTTGTCTTTATCGGCGTTTCGCTTGACAAGGACTTGAACAAATGGAAGCAATTCATTAAAGATGAAAATATGGAATGGCTTCATGTTGCTGACGGTAACTTTTGGCAGAATGCTGTTGCTCAAAAATATAGTGTTGAATCAATTCCCAGTGTTTGGGTGTTGGATAAATCAGGCGTAATTCAGGGTAAGAATCTTTATGGAGCAGAAGTTGACAAAGCTATCGAAAAAGCAATTTCCACATCGTCGAACAAAAGTGCTAAACCTTCCAAGTCATAATAACTTTGCTCAGACAAGTTGAAAATGAAGAAATTGCAGCGATAAGTATTATGACAATAATAAAAAAGGCGCACCCGAAAAGGCGCGCCTTTTTTATTTCTATTCAACCTAAGATTATCGAATCTCTTTATGCACTGTATGCCGCTGTAAAAACGGGTTGTATTTTTTTAACTCGATTCGTTCTGGATGATTTTGTTTGTTTTTCATAGTTGTGTAGCGCGAAGCTGGCTTTCCCTCTTTTTTTGCTTCTGTACATTCAAGCGTAATAATAACACGAGCGCCTTTTTTTGCCATGATATAGTTCTTTCAGACGTTATTTTTGAAAATATTCTTTGCAAAAATAGAATATTCTTATCTATTTTTCAAATCAATTAGCTTGTAAAGCATTAAGAAATACTGAAATAAAGTGTTATATGGCATATTTTCTATTGTTTGCAAGGAAAAATCAATGATTATCCGCGAAAATGTTCCTCTTGCTCCAATTACAACGTTTGGAGTCGAAGCCACAGCCGCTTGGCATATTTCTCTCGAATCGCTTGAAGATGTGTCGCTTTGGAACAAGGAAACAAAAAATGATCCACGCTTTAATCAACTGCCTTTTATGCCGTTAGGCGCAGGCAGCAATGTTCTGTTTACGAAAGATTTCGACGGCGCAATACTCAGCATTAACCTATTTGGGCAAGAAATTCTCTCGCGCTCGGGAACATCGGTTCTTTTGCGAATTGGCGCAGGAGAACAATGGCACAAGACAGTTCAGCGATGCGTTAATAACAATCTTTTCGGCATTGAAAACTTGGCGCTAATACCTGGAAACGTAGGAGCTGCTCCAATTCAGAATATTGGAGCCTATGGCATGGAAATAGAAAAGCGCATTTCATCTGTCGAGTATTACGACTTATCACGCCATACATTTACAACGATTAATCGATCCGGATGTAAATTTGGATATCGAACAAGCATTTTCAAAACTGAGCTTAAATCTCGATGCATAATAACCGCCGTTACTCTTGAGCTTTCTGAAATTCCAGATCCTATTTCAAATTATGGCGATGTAAAACAAGAACTCGCCGCTTTAGGCATCCGCAATGCAGAACCAAAAGATATATTTGACACAGTGATATCAATACGAAAACGCAAGCTGCCGGATCCAAAGGTTTTAGGCAATGCCGGAAGTTTCTTCAAAAATCCCGTCATTCCTTTGCAGCAAGCGATAACACTACAAACTTTGTTTCCAGATATGCCGCAATACACGCTGCAGAATGAATTTGTAAAAATTCCGGCTGCGTGGCTGATAGACAAAGCTGGTTGGAAGGGATTCAGACGTGGAAATATTGGAGTATCTCCAATTCAAGCACTGGTTATAGTGAATTACGGCGGTGCCAAAGGTGTAGAAATAGCAGAACTTGCAATCGAAATTAGCAAGTCGGTAAAACACAAATTCGGCATTATTCTCGAAACAGAAGTTAATATCATAGGCGATATCCTATGATTTTTTGCAAATCAGGTCTTCTGTTTTTTCTTTTTAGCCGCGGGAAACAGTATATTATTTAAAATAAGCCGATAACCTGGCGAGTTTTTGTGCAGCGAAAGATCTGTTGGCGGATCGCCTACTGCATGTTGGTAATCTTCTGGATCGTGTCCGCCATACCATGTAAAAGTGCCGCGCCCCACATTTCCGTGAATATATTTTACTTCGTCAGTTCCTTCGCGTTCTGCTAAATTTGTTACTGATTTTTTTATTACGCCTTTATGGAATGCAGTTGTTTGTCCTAAAAAACCGCGCACTACATTAACATGGCACTGTGTCAACATTGTAGGCACCGGATCGTATTTTGCTGAAAAATCAAACAGCGTGAAATAATCAACAGAAGGATTTCCTAGTGTGGTAGGACCGACATCAATGCTCGAAAATTCGTAGATATACGGATTCATCTCAAGCGTAAAATTTTCAAATGCAAAGGTGCGTGAAAAATCTAATTTTTTAGTCGCCTGCGGATCTGCTGGATCGCCGTCAAACATTTCAGCGCAAATATCAACGTCTTTGGCGGCCAGTGCTATGTCATACGTGTCTGTCGCGCTGCACATGGCAAACATAAATCCACCGTTTACAACATAATCTCGGATTTTCTCCACAACAGCTTTTTTAAGTTCTGACACTTTTGCAAAGCCAAGTTTGCGCGCAGTATTTTCCAAAAGAGTAACCTGCTGTATATACCAAGGAGCATTGGCAAAGCTAGAAAAGAATTTTCCGTATTGTCCTGTAAAATCCTCATGATGAAGATGCAGCCAGTCATAATTCCGCAATGAATCATTGAGCACTTCTTCATCCCATATTTTTGAATATTTCACTTCGGCATATTCCATTGCCAATGTTACTGCATCGTCCCATGGTTTAAAGCCCGGCGGCGCATACACAGCAATTCTTGGCGGTTTTTCGAGTTTTACCACATCCATATTGACATTGTCAGATTGTACTTCAGAATAAATCTGCGCCGCTTCCGCACCGCTAATTTCTTCAAAAGAAACACCTCTAATGCGACATTCAGCCGCTAATTTTGCACTATTGTCCATCATAAACGATCCGCCGCGATAATTTAGCAGCCAATCTACAGTTGCGCCTTGAGTTAAAACCCAAAATGCAATGCCATACGATTTTAGATGATCTGTTTGAGAAGCATCCATCGGGATCAGCAGTTTTTGCGAAAATGCTGAAAATGGAAGGAAAAGAAGCGCAACAAACGTAAAAAAGCGAGAAATTAGCCGCATAATGCATGAGCCGACATAAGAATGCATTGAATCTTTCATCGGAATATTTTGGTTGTGGTGAATCTTAGAAGGTAGAAACGGCAAAAACGTCAGTTTATTACAATAAAATACTTGATGTGGTTTAGTAGAATATCGCAACAAGCAATTAGAATACATTGATGAATTTGCTGCATTATGCCAATTACCGCCTCTGCTGCTGTTTCCAATCCTCCCAACCGCCAAGATAGATGAACACGCGAGTAAAACCAAAAGCAATCAGATTATCGGCAAGTTGATGGCTGAGTTCGCACAAACCTCCGCCGCAATAAACTACAATGCGCTTGTCTCGCGGAAGAGCTATTATTTCTGGTATGTGTTTTTCAAATTCTAATGCAGGCAATGACTTAGATCCTGGAATATGTCCTTCTGAATACTCATGTTCAGCGCGGGCATCAAGGAACAACACTTCAGAATCTTTTGTCAAGCGCAACACTTGCTCATATTTTACTTCTAACGGTTTTAATGAAGATGCTGGAACTGAATGCTGAGATTCCGTCTTTGTAGAAGCGCTGAATTCATCTGCCAATTTTGATGTTTTTTTTGCAACTGTATCAGATTTAGCCACGACATTTATATCATTTTTAACTGCTGGATTAGCATCACTTTTTGCTATCTGAACTATTGTATCGTTCTGCAGCGGTGTTGCAGAGAAGAGCGCCGAGTCGGATGCCTGTTCAACAGGTCGCGGAGTATAAATCCATGGTAGCGGTTTTGGCGATGCAAAAAAATTATAAAACAATCCTAAGAGTGCTGCAACCGCAACAATTATGCTTATTTCAAGAAGATTTTGACGGATGTTCATGGCAGTTATACTAGTGAAGAATCAATCTATGATTTTGGTATCATTGGCGCATTAAATTTTTACAATAAATCGGGAACAAGTATTTGAAGTGAATCGAAGAATGAATTTACTGCCGAACTTTCAAGATAACTTTTATTTACAGACGCAACTGCAATCTGATAAATACGCGGCGAATCAAGAATAAGAGTAAAGCGCCAATACAATGTTTTATTAGCATTAACTGTGGTAAAATATGTCGTGCGACTTTCCAAAAGTACATCTGGCATTGGCCGCTCACTATTACGTGAGTGTGTCAGTTTTTTTCCGGTAAGCATAAGTTTATATTGCCTTGATAATTTGCCCTGCATATTGCCCAATATCTGCTGTTGAAGCGAATCAAGAGCTTGTGCCGAGGTCTTTCCTGTAAAATAATCTGGAAAAAAATCATAAAATCCTATCATGCACGAGCTTAACTTATTCTCCGTAACAGAAGCTCGCATCATGACATTGCCGTAATCAGTCGCAAAAAGTGTGCTGTCAATTTTGGGCTTTCCGAATCCGTTTGGGATAACTGCTCTGAAAATAGTCCCGGCGTCTGACACTATGACGGTATCGCGTCGCGCTTTTGAATTCTTTGGGTATTTTCTCTGGGAATATGAATCATTCGATGTTGTAAATCCAATAAAAACAACAATAATTGTGAAGTATGCCGGAAATAATTTCATAAATTGAAAGTAATAAATTATGATTCAAACACTATTGCAAAAATACATAGCGATAAAGAAATAGCATCTCTTAACCAAAGAAAATCGCTAACCAACGCTGATGAACTGCAAGACGGATTTAAACATATTGTTATTTTTACGGTTTTGCAAAGGCGGATTCAACACTGAAGTGCAACACTTTTGTAATTATCAGTAAATACTTGAATTGGAGTTTTCCATCCAAGT
>JBDHXA010000028.1:0-33890 GCA_039810485.1 Chlorobiota bacterium
GTCGAGCGTTCTTATTCGCGGTCGTCGAGCGTTCTTATTCGCGGTCGTCGAGCGTTCTTATTCGCGGTCGTCGAGCGTTCTTATTCGCGGTCGTCGAGCGGAGTCGAGACGCCGCCTCGACGATCGGCTGATATTGAGCGAAGTCGAAAAATGGGCGTCCCGGCTCCGCTCGACGACCAGTTTTTTTCGCGGGCGCTGAGCGTCTTTTTTCGCGGTCGTCGAGCGTAGCCGAGACGCCGCTCAGAAACAAGTCGAAGCGCCGCGGCTTAGAATATCAGCGATTGGTTTGGCAGATATCACGTTTTAAAGTGCATATTATTCAAACATCTAAAATGATTCCATGAAAAAAGGATATATGTATATTCTCAAATGCGCTAACGGACAATTTTATACTGGCAGCACCGTTGATTTAGAATACAGATTAGCTGAACACCAATTAGGACAAGGAGCTAATTTTACTAAAAAACATTTGCCCGTTGAATTAGTGTATTTTGAAGAGCGGCAAAAAATTGACGAAGCATTTTATAGAGAAAAGCAGGTGCAGCGATGGAGCCATAAGAAAAAAGAGGCCTTAATATGCGGAGATACAAATCTGCTGCATAAATTTGCCACATGTAAAAATGTATCTCATCACAGCAATTATCAAACGGATGACTCCGAAGAAACTACGAATAGTTAACAACAATGCCGGCGTCTCGACGCCGCTCGACGACCGGCAGATATTGAGCGAAGTCGAAAAACGGGCGTCTCGGCTCCGCTCGACGACCAGTTTTTTCGCAGTCGTGGAGCGTCCTTTTTCGCGGGAGTCGAGCGTCTTTTTTCGCGGGCGCTGAGCGGAGTCGAGACGCCGCTCGACGATCGGCTGATATTGAGCGAAGTCGAAAAACTGGCGTCTCGGCTCCGCTCGACGACCAGTTTTTTTCGCAGTCGCTGAGCGTCCTTATTCGCGGTCGTCGAGCATCTTTTTTCGCGGTCGTCGAGCGGAGTCGAGACGCCGGCGGTCTAAAAACAACTTTTGAACATCGTTAACTCTTGAAATATGAGCGACTACATACATCTGCACAATCATACGCACTACTCGATATTGGACGCTGCATGCACTCCGCAGCAGTTGATTCAGGCGGCAAAAAACGACGGGCAATCCGCAATCGCCTTGACCGACCACGGCGTTATGTTCGGCTGCTACGAATTTTACAAAAAGGCAAAAGAAGCTGGAATAAAACCCATTCTCGGCTGTGAAGTGTATGTTGCCACTGCCGGACGCCGCGACCGAATTGCCACAAACAGAGCTGCGGGAACAATGAACTACTATCATCTCGTATTGCTCGCCAAAAATGATGTAGGCTATCGCAACCTGATGAAATTAACTACATTAGGGCATACGGAGGGCTATTATTACCGTCCGCGTATTGACCGCGAACTGCTGTCGCAATATCACGAGGGCTTAGTTGCTCTCTCTGCCTGTCTGCAAGGAGTTGTCAACGCGCCGCTTATCAAGGGCGACTATGAAGAAGCAAAACGCGCCGCCATCTGGTATAAAGAATTGTTCGGCGAAGATTTTTACATGGAGTTGCAAAATCACGGCTTGCCGGAAGATGAAATTGTACTCTCGCTTGCTCCAAAATTAGCGGCGGAAACCGGCATCAAGCTCATTGCGTCGAATGATTGCCACTACATTCGCCAAGATCAGGCAACCGCCCATAATATATTGCAGCTTATCAAAGAAATTCCCCCAAAAGGCGAATTGCTCGATATACATAATCTGCGCTATAAAAAACCTGCGTTTTACTTCAAAACTCAGGATGAAATGAAAAAAATATTCAAAGATTTTCGTAGCGCAATAGAAACTACCGTAGAAGTTGCCGAAAAATGCAATGTTACGCTTAAATCAGAATTGCAAATGCCGGTTTTTCCGATACCGCCAGAATCGAAGGCAAAAAATCTCGATGAATATCTTGCCGAACTGACGATGGACGGGCTGCAAAAGCGCTATACAACTTTGACCAAAGACATAGAAGACCGCGTCAGATTTGAGCTTGACGTTGTAAAAAAAATGGGATATTCCGGCTACTTCCTAATTGTGCAGGATTTTATATCGACGGCAAGAGCAAAAGGAGTGCGCGTGGGACCCGGCCGCGGCTCTGCCGCCGGCAGCGTTGTGGCGTATGCATTGCGGATTGTAGACGTGGATCCGCTAAAATACGATTTGCTGTTCGAGCGCTTTCTCAATCCCGACCGCGTGTCCATGCCCGATATCGACATTGATTTCAGCGATGATAAAAGAAATGTGGTGATAGACTATGTGAAAGAAAAATACGGAAGCGACTCGGTGGCGCAAATCATCACATTCGGCACGCTTTCCAGCCGCGCGGTCTTGAAAGATGTGGGGCGTGTTCTGGGCGTTCCATTATCGAAAGTAACGGAAATAACCGAAAAAATTCCGGTTGAAATCGGCAAGGTGAAACCATTAGCCGAAGCGTTTGAATTGCCGGAACTTCGTTGGCTGAAGGAAACCGACGACCCGAAGCTGCGGGAAATGATGAAGCTATCTTTAGATTTGGAAGGAATGGCGCGCAACACTTCGCTTCATGCTGCGGGAGTTGTCATTGCGCCAGGCGATATTTCCGATTATGTGCCGCTATTCAAAACGCCCGAATCCGAAATTGCCACGCAATTCACAATGAAGGACTTAGAGAATGCAGGATTAGTAAAAATGGACTTTCTCGGCCTGCAAACTTTATCGATTATTGACAATGCGCTTGAACAAATTAAGCGCAATCACGGCGTTGACATTGATATTGACAATCTCGACCTAGAGGACGCAGAAACCTATCGCATGTTAGGCAATGGAAAAACATTAGCCGTGTTCCAATTTGAATCCGAGCCGATGCAAGATGCTTTGAGGCAACTGAAGCCAACGCTTCTCGAAGATTTAATCGCCATGAACGCTCTTTACAGACCTGGCCCGATGGATAATATTCCGGAATTTATAGCCAGAAAAAACGGTAAAAAGCCGATTGAATACATTCATCCAATCATGGAAAGCTCCCTGCAAAAAACCTACGGCATTATTGTGTATCAAGAGCAGGTAATGCAGCTTGTGCGAGATATTGCGGGCTTTTCACTTGCTCAGGCAGACATAATGCGCCGCGCTATGGGCAAAAAGGACGAGGCATTGATGCTCAAACTAAAAGCTCAATTCGTAGAGGGCGCGCAAAACAATGCAATTGAAAAGAAAACAGCCGAAGACATATTCGAGCTTATTCTAAAATTTGCCAAATACGGCTTTAACAAATCTCATTCTTGCGCTTATGCCTATTTAGCTTATCAAACTGCATGGCTGAAAGCGCATTATACCGCTGAATTTCTGGCTGCAAACATGACCGCGCAGCTAAATGAAACAAAAGAGCTCGCAAAACTTTACGACGAATGTAAATCATACTCTGTAAATGTTCTTCCGCCGGATATCAATCTGTCGCATGCCACATTCACAGCATCCGACTCCTCAACTATAGTTTTTGGCATGGCTGGCATCAAAGGCGTTGGCATTCCAGCTGTCGAGGCAATAGCAGAGGAACGCAGCCAAAAGCCATTCACATCAATTTTCGACTTCACATCGCGCCTCGGCGCAAAGTATGCCAACCGACGCATACTTGAAGCGCTTATCTGCGCCGGAGCTTTCGACTCGTTGAAAAATGGCCATCGCGCACAGCTTTTTGCCTCGATTGACGAAGCCCTGAATTATGGAAAAAAATCAGGCATTGACGATGGCATTGACTCGCTATTTGGCGACATTTCGGGCATGGCTGCAAAAACTGAACCGCGCCTGCCCAGCATTCCACCTTGGAGCGAAGCCGAGCGCCTACAGCGCGAACGCTCTGTGCTCAACAGCTACATTTCAGGGCATCCAATCCATCAGTATGCTGCTCATCTGCATGCATTTTGCACGTTGCGGCTCGACGAAACCAAACATTCTGCAATTGGAAATACTATTACAGTTTGCGGCATTGTGTCTGAAATACGCACCAAATTAGACCGAAAAAAAGAAACTATTGCCTTTGCTACAATCGAAGATTTTACCGGAAAAGCAGAGTGCATACTTTGGAGCGACTCCTTCAAAAAATTCGGTCATCTATTGCAAGAAAACGCTGTATTGCTTTTTAAGGGCAAATCGAAAGTAGAAAACGAACAGCTCAAAATCGTTGCCGATGAGATTCTTACTATTGAAGAAGCAGTCAGTCAAAAGGCAAAGGGCTATATTATTTCAATCAATGCCGATATTATCAAAACGGATTCAATTCGCCAGCTTCATGCCTTATGCTTGCGACAGCCGGCAAAATCCACCGGCTGCCTGCTGCGCTTTCGCCTTAGCAGCGCCAACAGCGCAGTAAAATACGGCTACGAAGCGCGTAATGTGCCGCTATCGCCCTCGCATGAGCTTACAGAAGAAATATGCGCTATATTCGGCAGAAAAAATGTGCGCTTTTCTGTGGATTGAACTAAGCTGCATCGCCAGCGTCTCGACTACGCTCGACGCCCGCGAAAAAAGCTGGTCGTCGAGCGGCGTCGAGACGCCCGCGAAAAAAGCCGGTCGTCGAGCGTAGTCGAGACGCCCGCGAAAAAAACCGGTCGTCGAGCGTAGTCGAGACGCCCGCGAAAAAAGCCGGTCGTCGAGCGTAGTCGAGACGCCCGCAAAAAAAACTGGTCGTCGAGCGTAGTCGAGACGCCCGCGAAAAAAGCCGGTCGTCGAGCGTAGTCGAGACGCCCGCGAATAAGAACACTCGACGACCGGTGCTTTTGAAAAGAAATTCAATAAAATACAAAACGCCCCAAACGGTTTTCCGCTTGGGGCGTTTTGCTGAGATACGGAGCAGAATTGCTCCTATCTTTCGGGAAAATTACCGAACCACTTGCAATGGTGTGGTAATAGTCATCGGAGTGGCATAGCCCTGAACGCTGTTCATCACACGGATGGTGTATGCGCCCGCAGGCATCGAGCCGGTTGAAATATCAATTGAATAGAGTCCGGCGTCTTTCGATACCGGCTCAAATTCCGCAACCTTAACTCCAAGAGCATTGTATATGCTGATGCTTACCGTGCCTGATGCCGGAACTGCATAGCGCAATGTGGCCTCGCCGGAGGTTGGGTTCGGGAATACACCCGTCATGTCGCCTGTTAGAGGGCCGTCGTTCGGCTTGGTAAACGCTGTGCCGTTGCCGCGTTGGAATACGCCTGTGCGGCGAGCTTGATTGCTTGTAATTGTATAAGCATCATCATTGGCGTCTTCCAAGCCGGCTTTGATTATACCAGAGTTGCGATCTGCCAAATTATTGCCGCCTGTGGTTTCAGCGCCCGTGCCGCCCATTTCAATTTGGCTGCCTAAGGTTGTATTATGATATGCAAAGCGCACAAAGCCGTTGTCTGCGCCTACATTTGTTCCTTGCAGATACACATCGCCTTTATTGACGTCGCCGGTAGGTATTCTGCCGTAGATGCCAGTGGCGCCAACCGATCCGGCTGTGCCGCCTATTGCATGGAATGTAATGCCGCCGCGAACATCTTTGTTTTCACGACCAGTAGATATTAGGTCTACGCTGGCTGTACCGGCATAGATATTTGCATGCAGGTTGGCATTTCCCGTAACATTGCCGGCTGATGTAGTGGGGCCGAGCAGCATACAGCGATAATCAGGGAAAGTAAGCGTTTCATTGAAATATGAAGCCGCATTGTTTGTATTAATACCTGCATTCTCGCGAAGCTCTACGGTGTTATTCGTATTGTTTGCATTTGTAAGCGGCGTTTGCGCCAAGCGATAGACAGATGTATATCCAGCAGCAGCATCGGCAGTGCGAACTGTTGCAATAGAATAGTTCTGCAAGTTAGTTGAGCTTGTCAGAATTGCCGCATGAGAGAATGTGTTATAGCCGCTGTTGCCGTTGCCGGCGGAATTTGCTCCATTGTTTGTAGTGCCATTCGTATATCCAAAGATATTGCGGATATTTGCGCCGGCATTCGGACGGCTGTCGCGAATGGAATAATCAACAGTTTCAATAACCTGAGCATCATCGCGGAAATTATTGTTTCTGACGTTCACCTCGAGATTATTGGCGCTGGTTAAATTGCCGATAAGCAAATCAACTTTATTGCCTTCGTTCGCGCCGGTGCCGCCAATATTATTACCAACAATATGAATTTTGCCACTTGCAGGCGAATTGCCGAAAGTTGCAACAGATATTGCTGCATCCGAATTTGCGGCAGTGCCAACTGCATTGCGAACTCCGCGTATCGTATTGCCATCAGTAACGCCCCCGATGTTTATATCGCCAATGGTGCCGGTGGTGCCGCCCACAAATACGCCAGATTGATCAACACTGCCTGCGCCGGTTGCTCCGCCTATCGTATTATTAAAAATATTCACATTGCCGATATTGCTTGCGCCGTTGCTTGCATATACAAGCACGCCAAAGCCGCCTGCGGCTAAGCCGGTAGCATTTGTGCTGCGCAATGCTGCAGTTGTGGCTATCGTATTCTTTTGTACATGAATAGTAGAAGCTGTTCCATCGAGTACAATGCCATTGCTGCCATTGCTTGCGCTGCCCTGAATAGTGTTGGGAGCGGCGGGAGAGCCGATCATGAGATTGCTTGTGCCAGGTCCCACGTAAATTGCAGCGCCGTTAGCAGCAGCTGGGTTAGAGTGATAAATTCCTGTAATAGTATTATTTAATATACTACCGGAGTTAAATCCTCCGACTACTTGTATGCCTGTTGCATTCACCGTGCCTGTATAGGCAATTGTATTACCGGCAACATTTCCGATATTCAAAGCGTTGGATCCGGTGCCCTGCACTTTGATGGCTGTAAATTCGCCTGTGCCAGTCGAGCTGCTGAATACGCAGTTGTTAATCGTTGCATCGCCGCTGCTTAGGTCCACAACTGTGTGCGTTGATGTTGCAGCATCGCTGAATGTAAGATCTGCCACCGTAAAGCCATTATTGCGCGTTGTACTTTGCAATGCGCCAGTGCCCTGATAGCGGATAATAGCGCCGTTAATGCCTTTTACTAATGATGGCTGAGGATCGGCGTTGAAAACGACAGGATAGCCAGTGCCGCCGCCCTCAGGCGAAGCCAATGACGGATAAGCACCCGCTCCCGTACCGCCTATCACCCATATTTCATCGGTGTTTGTGCGTGAAGGATTGCAACTGAAGCCCGAAGAACAATTCGTATTGTCGCGAGCGTCGGTAATTGTCGGATATATGCCAAGCAGCGATGTGCCGCCAGTAGCCATGCGGAGAACAGGGCCGATAATCGGACCGCCATCCCATCCGCAATTTGTCAGAATTTGGTCTGTGGCAGAAGTGTAGAACGGCAATACCGATGTAAATACGTCGCCTGCCCCGGCTGCGTCCTGCTCAATTTTAGAGCCGTTCGCCGAAGCAAATGGCTGCACCGCCGCACTTACATTAGCGCCTCTAATCGGGCCGAGGTTGGCAGCGCCGGCCCACCAATTAAGCGATATGTCTATCTTGCCGGTTGTTGTTCCCGCAACGTTACTTACTAAAACTCCATTCTGCCAAGTATGGCCAAGAAAATTGTCTTTTATGCTTACCCAAGCAGGAGAAGCAGCTGCTGTATATAAACCAGACAGTCTAACGTTGACGCCATGATCAATATTATAGAAGAAATTGTGATTAATGTCAATATTCGGAGCAGAAGCTGCAGTAGCAGTATTGTATGGATAAGGGTCGCAAAAGGCAACTATCACACCTGTGCCTCTCCTACTGATTACATTTCTTTGCACGGTAATTCCCTGCAAATTATCGGCGCCTGTCTGAATAAGCGAAATATTCGTGCTTGAAAATTTAGCGCCGGTATATGTTCCGAGGTAATTGTTTTCAATCAACATGTGGGCGGCGCTGGCATTTTTCATATTCCAAATTGCAATTTGGTCGTTGCCGTCATTGGTCAGCACTAC
Organism: Chlorobiota bacterium; assembly: GCA_039810485.1. Classification (GTDB taxonomy): domain Bacteria; phylum Bacteroidota; class Ignavibacteria; order Kapaibacteriales; family UBA961; genus JADZAA01. Next base: position 7,977 of record JBDHXA010000028.1, read on the forward strand.
ATTATTGCGAATTGCAGAGCCGTTTGCGCCATTGTATGTGGAAGCGTGGTTATTGTCCCAAAACACAAAATGCGCAACATAAGAGCCGCTGTGGCCAAGACTTGATCCCATCATGCGGTTGCATTCGATGTTCCAATGCTGGCGCGTCTGCGCCGTATTCAAGCTTAAAAGACCATATTCTTGTGAATATGCACCGCTTGCATCTACAATATTATTGCTGATATTTACATTGTTATAGCCGGCGCCATTGCTGGCTATCACATGCGTAGTCGGGCTTCCATGCACATTGTCGAAGTAGAAGCCGTAGAGATTTACATTGCTTGCAGCAATATCAAATATCGCTGCAGCGGGCGTAAATGTGCCGTTATTAAATCCGATAACGGTTTCGGAGCTTCCGCCGCGACCCGTAGTCATAGGCGGCACGGCAGAAGTATCTGCCGCAGTGCAGTTCACCGGCGTATTTGCGCATGTACCATCATAATATCCCTGAACTGTTAGCGCTTTGTTTATACTAATGTTCGAGAAATTCCAAGGTCCGCCTGCGGCATTGCCTGTACCGATAGAATTGCCACGGCCGTAACCGGCCACGTTTACCGTGCCATTTGCCTGAGCAATAGTAATAGCTTCATTAGGATTAGGATTAGCTGCGCTGGTCCATGAAGGATTTTGATTAAGGTTTACAGTATTGGTAAAGTTCGACAAACCTCCAGTAACATTTGCGCCGCGACGAAGATTTACAATTCCGGATGTTGTGCCACCGCCCTGATTAGAGAATGCTACGCTCTTGGCAATATCCATATTTTGCGTCCAATTGGCTACATTATTTAAGTCAACAGTACCGCCGGAGCCATTTGTCGCATTTGTTCCAACGCCCTGAGTGGCCTGATCTGCTCCGGCAGTGCCGAGAGCTGACTGGAGGCATACATTATCAGATGCAACGCGGACAGTTGCAATGCTTAGATGATCGAGAAGCGATGGGTTATTGCAGTCGCCAGCACCGAAATTGAGATAGATTGTATTAGCTGCATTAAACACGGCGTCGCGCCCTGTAGTTCCGTGCAGATGCACGCGCTTTGCAATCCCGGGGCTTTGATTCCAAACAACAGTATTGTCGAGTGATAATCCTCGGCTGCCACTTGATGTATTGACAAACTGCAATGCCATGTCTATAGAGCCGGCAGGGCCGTTGTTATTAGTCGAACTATTGTAATGCAAAACAACTTGATCACTGCCATCGGCAAATGCCGCGCCGCGAGTGGAGGTCATTGTGCCTTGTGCAACATGCACTCCAGTATTGACAACATCTAGGTCTGTTTCAGCAATAATGTCAAAATAACCTGAGAATGTTGCATTTCCTGCGGTATTCAGATTGCTGTTCAGTCCGCCATTCAAATCGAAGTTCTTTTGAAGAGTTACTTTGCCATTGCTTTCAACAAAAGACAGCGGATTTACAGTTCCATTGCCATTAGCGGCATAAACCGCGTTAGCATTGCCGGCAGTAACAAGATCCACCGCTTTTTGCAAGCAAGCTGGCGGCCATACATTTACGCGGCCTACAGTAATATTTGAAGAATTATTAACAAGATTGCAAGAAGTATCAGTTCCGCCTGTGTAAGATCCTTCGTTGCCGGTATAAATGCCGGTATTGCTTGTATTAGAGTTGAGATTCAAAGGATAATTATTGTCAAAAACAATGCCGCCCAGGCCTTGCGTGTTCAGCGTAACATTGCCGCCGTGGTTCACATTGTAGTTGGCGGTACAATTTGTAATAGCCGCAGTTACGATGATATTCATAGGAGTGTTGGCTGCTGGATCGATAGCAGCCAAATCGAATGCTGCCTGCAATTCGGCGCAGGTTGCCACATAGATGGTATTGTCGTAAATTATGCGGGCTATTATGGCCAGCTCGTCGGCATCGTCCCATACTTCAGTTGCAGATAAAGAAGTAACATCGCAGTTGCCATAGTAGGTAATTTTTGCATCAATATCGCGATTGGAAGCCGTAGCGCCTTTCGACACGCGATTGCAAGGGCCATCGGCAACGCCCGGTTTCATGCGGGTAACCATAGCGTATAAACCACCCGTATAACCGGTTGATATTTTTACGCCTTTTACTTTGGTGTTAGTGGGGCTTGTAGAAATGTCAACATTGCCGCTGCCATAGGCGCCGGTAAAGGCAAGGCCCCAATTAAATGTAGCCGCGCTGCCGCCGCCAACTCTTGTGTCAATATAGAAGTCACGAATTTCCACTCCGTCGGGAGTGCGCGTTAGCGGATCGCCTGCTGCAGTGCTCATGCCCTGCACCCAAACTGTGGGGCCGCATACGCCCGTTGCAAGTTGCAATACAGCCATAGTGCTAGCAGGAGTGCCGCCTGAACAGGCAGATTTGCCTTTCAATACGATAGCTTTGTTTATAACCAGCGGATAATCGAGTACATGGGTTCCGACTGGCACCGTAATTGTCAGTTTAGTGGATGACGAAGCGGCTGCCACAGCGTCGTTGAGCGACGGGAACTGCGTAAATCCGTATTCGAAGTTGACATTTATGCCGGAAATAGGCGTGTAGCTTTCGTTGAATGCAAGAGAATCCACCCAAGTAACTGCGCCTGCCAAAGGAGAAGCGGCTGAAATAGCGTCGCCGATTGTCTCTTGCCAGAAAGCAACGGGAGCTGCGTCATAATTGGCTGGCGTATAAGCCGGCGTAGATTTTGAAAACATCGCTCCGGCGTCGGAATTGCCCCATGCATTGCTTTGCACCGACAATACTGACGACGACGTAGTGCCGCTGTTGCGATAGCGCACATTGCCGAATGTTGTGCTTGTATAAGAGCAGCCGCACACATCATAATACATGCCCGTAGAAGGCGATGAATTTGAGCCGTCGTAGCCATTGCGATAGATATTGTTCTGGCGAATTTGGTACAAACCAACCGGTATAACGGTCGGTCCGACGGTAATCTCGGCAAAAACGCCTATTTCATTTTCAGTAATAAGATTTCCTTTGCCTTTTACGGTCAAATCGCCAACAGTCCAGCTACGAGCGTCGGATAGATAAACGCCATAGCCGTAGCTATTGCGCTCGGGAGTTGCTCCAGAACTCACAGTATTATAGTTATGATAGGTGATAGTGCGAATTATTGTGCCACGACCGCCAAACACCGACATCATGCCTGCGATATAAGCGTTAGCATTATTGCGGTTTTGTCCTTTTAGAATACAATCTTGAATAGCCGGCATTGGCTGACTGGCTATAGTGGAAGCCAGCGTAGAGGTAGAGTTGCCAGCGACCAAAATGCCTGCCGTTTGGTAGTCATCTACGGTAGTATATTGCACCAATGCCTGTGATTTGCCGAAAATCAAAATGCCAAAGCATCCATTGAATGCCGACATCGTGGCCTCGCGAACGCCTGTTACGTTCACGCGCTCGGTTGAAGAGCCGACAGTGCCATTGCCGTTTCTAATGGCAAGCCCAACGAACATACGAGTGTTTCCTGAGAGTTTATTTCCGTCAATAGTCAGATTATAAACATTGAGAGAATAACTGTTGGTGCTGAACTGACCATAAACCACCGGCTCGAAAGTAGTGGATGGGAAGCCGCTCCAACCCAGCAGAGTTGCTTCGGTATAGTTCGAAGCCATAGCTGTAGGGCGAATAACCGTTGGGAATGCTGATTCATCAGCGCCGGTTGAGCTATTGTCTTGCCCGCCGCGAAGCGTCAAGGTTTTTTCATTCACCAAAACCTGCTCGGCATACACAGCTTCGGCAGCGCTGCCGCCGGCTATCAAAATAATATCATTGCTGGCTGCAATATTCACAGCGGCTTGAATGCTTTTTTTGGCCAAAGCCCAAGTAGCGCCAGAATTAGAATTGCTTCCATTTGTTGCGTCAACGTAAAATGTTGTCGCCAATGCTTGAGAGGCGGACAACAATGCTGCTGACATGCAGACAAGAGCCATTTTCATGAGTCGTTGTCGTTTCATAACAAAAGTCCTCGCATAATGTAAAAACAGTTAATTGAATATGATAGATTTGATTTTCAAGTTTTAATTTAAGATACAATAGAAAAATAATAATTGAATAATCAGTTGCGCAGCAGCTGCAAACAACAAAAAGCAAACACAAATATTAAGCCATGCATATTATAACCAAATAACATCTGAATATTTTTACAAACATTCCCCGCCGCCGAAAGCGGCGGGGAATTGAGTGAATAGAGCGCCAGATTATCGAAGTAGCATTACAGGGGTTGAGACCGTAAAGATATCGTAATCCATACGAATTGTATAACTTCCGGCAGGAAGGCCAGTTACATCAAATTTCTTTGCATAGCTGTCTGCTTTTAATTCTTCTGCCGGCATTTCCGCCACTTTTTGGCCAAGAGAATTAAATAGCGACAACTTTACGGAGGCATCGGACGGAATAGAGAACTCCACCGATACGCTGTTTTGATTTACAGCGGGATTAGGATAAACGCTTATCACGCTGTTGCCAAATAATCCGGCAATTGGCGTTTCTACCGGCTTGTTAAATTGCGTTCCATTGCCATAGAGGAATACGCCTGTGCGACGTTTATTCGGATCGCTGAGATTTTTAATGTCATCATCAGCATCATTCAAACCGGCTTTGATAATTGTCGGCTTGTTTGCAATAGAATTTGCTGTGCCGCTTTCTACGCCTTTGCCTGTTACTTCGGTTTGCGAGCCAAGAGCCGAGCCGTACATAAATCGCACATAACCATTGTCGGCGCCTGTGCCCTGACCTTGCAGATATACATCGCCGCGATTGTTCTCGCCTGTTGGAATTGCTCCGTAAAGACCGCTTCCTATTGCATGGAATGTAATTCCTCCACGCACATCACGGTTTTGACGGCCTGTTGAAGACAAGGCAGTTGTGCCGCCGGTTGCCGAAGTAAGATTTGCAACCGTATTGTCGCCTACGCCATTAACAGTCGGTCCGAGAAGTAGCAGATTATAGTTATTGTCGTGCGAGCCGCCTGCAAGCACTTCAGGGAAAGTGATGTCTTCATGATAGAACTGTCCAAGATTGCCAAGAGTAAATGCGGCATTCTCGCGGACTTCCACCATATAATCGCCGATTGCAGTGTTCATAGCATTCATCGGCGAGCTTATCTGACGATAGATGCGGCGAGTTCCGCCAATCGCGCTTACAGGATTTTGGCGCGTAATGGCAGCATTGTAATTCCATGTGGTTGAAGGAGTGCTTGTAAGAACAGCAGCATGGCTGAAAGTATTATTGCCGCTTCCGCCGTTGACTGTTGTGCCATTGTTATAGCCAAACACATTGCGGAGGAATGGGCCAGATGTTCCGGCAGCGCGATCATCTTGAATAAGATAATTGATCGAATTTACTGTTTGATCGGCGGCGCGGAAAGCATTATTGTATACATTCAGCGGCCATAAGGTGCTAGTGGTAGCTCCGCTTACAAGGATATCTACTTTATTGCCTTCGCCGCTTGTAATCGAGCCGAAAGAATTGTTGTTTATCGTAACGCTGTCGCCTGTTAATAATACACTTGTCAAATTGTTAAAGAATACAGCTGCAATGGCAGGTTGGCCGCCGTAGCCGGCTTCATCGCGAATCTGACGGAATATATTGTTTTGAATTGTCATCGTACTAATCGTCATTGCATTATCTATGCGAATAGCTGCTTGCTCCAAGCCGGTGATTCCGGCGCCAGTTCCACCAAACACATTGTACGACACATTATTGGGAGTTCCCATAGGGCCACCATTGGCGTCGTAATGTATGCCAATGCCGCCGCCGTCGCCGGATGCAAGGCCTGACAATGGAGCAGATGCGCCGAACATATTGCCGGTTGTTGCACTACCGCCTATGGTTCCGTATGAGTCGCCTTCTACAACAACGCCGAACGAAGCCCATGCACCAGCTGACGCTCTTCCGTTAATGGTGTCTTTTTCTACAAAGAAACCAATATATCCCGAAGGAACGCGAGTTGCAACGCCGTAGAACGGAGCTGAAGATGCGGGAGCATTCGTACTGTAGCCTTGAATATAGAAATTCTGAACACGTTGATTGGATGAGCCAATGGATACGCCGTTTTGATTTTGACCTGTAATCACCGTTGCGGGGCGATTGCCTGCATTTGGCGTAGTTTCATTGTCGGTACCGGCTATGAACGTTGAGAATTTAACCGGCGAGCCGCCTGAAAGTTCGTAAGTTGTAGAGCCGCGAAGGATTAGCCCGTTGTTATTGCTCATAGCAACTTGCTCGGAGAAATAATCGCCCCAATCGTCGCCGCCATCAGCGTCAAAGCCATCGGCAATGCCTTGCACACTTTGCCATGCAGGATTTCCTTGAATGACTGTAATGATATCGTTAGCTGAAGCACCGCTCATCACTGTGCCTGACATAATTTGATGAGAGTGATCTTCGAATACGCCAGTATTGCTTGTGCGCACAACACGGCGCAAATAGCTGGAATTTGTATTTTGATAGCCATCGGTGCCGACTTGCTGATCTACGCCCAGCATATCCCAGCCGGTATAGCCGATATGGTTTGGCGTGCCGGGTGAGAAAGGACCATTATCGGTGATAAAATCTCCAAAAGCCGTAGCTGTTCCTACAATAACGTTCAGAGGATTATATGTATTTGTCGGTCCGCTTGCATTGCCCCACCAATTGCCGCGAGCATTAAGTGTAACCGTGCCGCCGGTATTTGTATATGAAAGACCGGCATTAGTATTGCCATAGATGGAGTTGTTGTTAATGGTCAAAAAATTGTGATTGACATTTCCGCCTGAACCGCCGACATTCATTTCAATTCCTGTGTAATTATTGCTAATGAAGTTATTGGTAATAACTACATTGCCGGTATAATTATGCGGATTGATCAAGTTGATGCCGCCGTAGTACGCGGCAGAGTTTACATTGTTGCCGTGAATTCGGTTTTGCGTAATTGCTATGTTCTGCGAAGTATTGTTGACAGAGTTGCTAATATGCAAGCCACCATTGCGAGTTCCCATAATAATATTGCGTTGGAAGGCATTTGCGGTTGATCCGCCTATGCCATTTAAAATTATGCCGGGATTGCCTGATGTTGCTCCTATATAATAGATGTTATTGCGTTGTATTGTCAGACCGGTATGGTCTGATAGGCCAATTATTGCGCTTGGAGGCGTGTTGGTGCTTCCTGTTACTCTGTTGCACTCTACAGTCCAATTTGAGCGCTGCGCTGTTTGAGCAGCAGACACAATGAATGATTCGGTACAATTATCTAACCAATTGTTTTTAATGGCAACATTGTCATTAGCAGACGAAGAGAAAACAATAGCCGACGCAGCGCCGTTCGATATAGCGCTGAAATCAAAGCCCTGTAAAGTGATATTATTCACGCCAGAAGCAAAAGCAAAGACAGGATTTGCCGCTGCAAAGGTTTTAAACCGAGTGTAAGTGAGGACTGACCGCGCTGCATTTTGAGGCCATACCGTAGCAGCATCAATAACGAAAGCAGGATCATTGGCGCATTGAGTAGGATTATTGCGAGCTTGCACAGTCAGCGACTTGTTAATGATATTATCTTGATTATATGTGTCTGTACCCGTTGTGCCCCAGTCCGTTGCGCCTCCCGGATTGCCTACATTCACAAATTGACCGCTGCAAGCCAGCAGAATGCCTGTTTGAATATCAGGTATTTGCGTGAAACCAGAACCGGCAGTTTGCTCGACATTAACCGTATTATTGCAGTATTGCGAGCTTCCGTCTATTTGTGTTCCATAAGCGCCAAGACGCATTGTGATAGTATTGCTATTTGCCACAGAGCCGCCATTGCCGGTAAAGCGCACGTCTTTATCAACGGTAATTGCCTCGTTGGCAGAATTGCCATAAGTGGCTGTATTAAAGCGAATTTCACCCTGACGATTTACGCCGACAGGCAAACTGCCTACGCCGTGAATCTGCTGCGAGCCGGGAGTTCCAAGAGCTTTTTGAATACAATCTGTAGCAGTATTCATCACAACAAGAGGAACGCTGATATTATTGATAAGAGCGAGATTGCCCGAGCATGCCGCACAATTTCCTGATCCTTGAAGAGTAATGCTTGTTACCGTCGGAGTCCCCGAAACGCCGTTTACACTATGAAGCAATTGATCAATAATTGGAGTTTGTGTTGCATAGCTTCCAGCACTTGCCAATACATTGACAACGCCGCAATCGGTTGCAAGACGAATACCTTGCTGAATAGATTGAGCGCCTGTATTTCCGGTTAAAGCTGTTGCTGTGTTATTGACTATTACAAGCGGAGCATCCCAAAGCGTAGAGCCGCCGGAACGATTGACATCCGCTCCCGGATCGAGTTGAAGCGTTTGACCGCCACTTAATCCGCGCACAGCACCGGCATTTGTAATATTCAAATTAAGAATTTTATTTACTGTTAGGTCTACTGTGTAATTTGTTGTGCCGCCGCCGGTAAATTCCATGGTTGCGCCGCCGGTTGCAAGCAGATCGTGAGCATTCTGCAAACATATATTTGCGGGAGTCGAAGGAATTATCCAATAATCAGGATTCAATGCTCCTGAAGTTGGACTAAGAACGGCAGCTCCGGTGCGCTGGAAGCGAACGGGCGGCTTATTTGGTGTCATAGTATTCGACCACCATCCGACCAAACATCCTGTTGAAGAGAATGTGTGCGTGCCGTAGAGAATCGGCGAGTTTAATGCCACGCCGGTATAATCCACGTCAATATAAATTGACTTGTTAAAATTAAGATTTTCAGTATAAACGCAGTTTCCTTTTATGTAAAGAGTGCCTCCCGGCGAGGCTGCATTGATATATGGTTGTATGGCAGCGCCGCAAGGAATGACAAAAATTGCAGGCGGAATAATCTGTGCGCGGTTATTAACTGCCGGATTTGGCGAGTCATTGCGATCGATCAACACATCTTGCACATCTGTCAAAGCTGTTTGATAATTCAACACGTTATTGTACGACGCATCAACATCTCGCTCGCTTGGGTAATCTGTTGTTATATCGGTGCGCCCCGAAATACGTCCTACATTGCCTATCATTCCATCTTCATCTGTTGAAATAGCGGCGGGAGTAGGACCAGTAAAGCCGCGGAAGCAAGAGTTGCGAACGACCACATTTCTGGGCGAAGTATTAGCAGGCCAAACGCCTGTTGGAGTTGATGAATTGCTTCGCGACAAAATGCCGTAAGCATAATTTCCAGCACCGGAAGCCATGTCTACCATAACGCCGTCAATAGTAACATTTTCAGCCGGCGGTATGATTGTAATTGTAGGCAAAGTATTATTAGAGCCAACGACAACCGGTTTGCTGCCGCAATCTCCATCGGGATTACCAAGTATTGTCAAGCATTTGTCAATGGTAACATTTTGAGTATAAGTGCCCGGCTCGAGCTGCACAGTGCCGCAAGGAGCCACGCCGCTTATACCTTGTTGAAAAGTAGGAAAATGAATAAATCCATATTCCAAATCATTGCAGCTTGCACCGTTTGAAGCATAGTTCAAATCGCCGATAACATTGAGCGACGACAAAGCGCCGGTATAATTAATAACATCGCCGGAGCTTATTCTCCAAAAAGCGTAAGCTGATGTTGTACCGGTTGTAAACAATGAGCTTGCGGCTGAATTTCCCCAAGCATTATTGATTAGATTGAGAGTTGCATTTGTGGCAGGAGTATGGTCGAAACGAGCAGCGCCGGTTGCCGAGCCGTCATAGGCGCCGTTACCGTTGTATACAATATTATTATTGCGAATAGTATAGTTCGTTCCTGGATCTATTAACGTAGTCGTTACTGTTACGCCTATGCCGATTTCGCATCCGGTTACTAAGTTGCCATTTGTTTTCAGCGTTAAGTCGCCAAATATAATAGAGCGACCATTATTAGTGTTCATGCCGAACCCAAAGCCGCTGCCTGTATTTTCAACGTTGCAAAAAACATTTTTTCTTGTATATGTACGAGCACCATTTGCGTAAACAACTCCGGCTCTGTCATTCGTCATGCTGATAGGCGAAAGTGTTGTTGTGCCGGTTATTTTGCAGTTTTCAATTGTAGGGATTGGCTGCTGAGCAATGGTTGAGGCAAGAGAAGAAGTGCTATTGCCAATTACAGCAATAGCGGCATTCTGCCAATCGGAAATCGAGGTGTATTGTATTGATGCTTGGCTGCGGCCAAAAATAAAAATTCCGAAGCAAGATTTTTTATCAATAACAGACCCACCTTTTACATTTACAACAATAACAGGTTTGTCTGACTGTCCAATAGTGCCGTTCGAATTTCTAATTGCTATTCCGCAGAACAGATGACTTGTTGCAGGAACATTATCGTATTGATCGTTCCCGTTAACAGTAATATTGTAAAAATTATTTACAAAAGTATTGGAACTTGTATTGACATAAATTATAGGTCGAAATGTGTTCGACTCAATAATAGTTCCAACAACGGCTGCAGGAAGCAAAGTAGCGTCCGAATAATTGTTCATAGTGCCGAACAATGGTGCTCTGAACTCGGTAAACGCTTGTGATGGACTTCCTTGAGCAAAGCCTCCTTCAATAGTCGTTGACTTTTCGGTAATAGTTACCTGCGCCTCATAGAGGCCGTTAGCGACATAAATTACATCGCCAGACGCCGCAGCCGTATTGACTGCTTTTTGCACCGTTGCAAATGCCGTTGCCCACGAAGTTCCGGCAGCAGCGTCGCTGCCTCCGTTGCTTGCTTCTTTAACGTACCATGTGGCCGCAAAAGAATTGCTCATCACCATGCAGAACATGGCTGCGAACAAGAAAGATCGTATCAGTACACGAGCCTTCATAAATGCTCCTAAATGTGAGTTAAAAAACTGCTGTTAAAGTATTTATTTAATTTTATTTTTTACTTTTCAACGTTAAAACATACAAAAATTACAATACATTTCTACAACTGCCAATTTTGCATATTAGCAGTAAAAATACGAAATTCCTTAGCAACAGCCAATTATTATGCTAAGAATCGCTGTTTATTGAAAAAAACGGTTAATACTTATTTCGCCCTAACGCACTATTTGCAAAGTGCCTCCTACGGTTTTGCCTTGTGTTTGAACTTTAATCTGATATGTGCCGCTTGGAGCAATTTTTCCATTATTTTCATAGCCATTCCATTCGCATAAATTAAGGCCTTCTTGCGCTATTCCTTGGAAAACATGTCGAATAAGTTCGCCTCTTTCATCATAGACGCTTACAGTCGCTTCGGCGGCAGTCGGCTGTTCCCATGCTAAAGTTGTGCCTGTAGATACAGGATTAGGAAAATTCGGGTATACGACTAAATTTGATGTTAAGTTTTTTCCTTGGACATCATTTGCCTCAGATATTCGAGCTTGAGTAGCATAAATATTTGTTAAGAAACCACCGCTTATTATTAGTTCGTAATAATTATCGCCGTCTATATCCATCACTTCTACTTGTCTGTCGCCAATAGGCAAATCAATTTTCAGTAAATCCTCGCCCGACTTTGGGTCAACAATGCGAAAGTAGGGTTCTGCATCGCCTCCGGTTATCATTAGGTCTTTTACGCCATTTCCGTTAAAATCTTGCACAAGCATTAAATTTCGCAAACGCAAAGACACTTGATCGTCGGTATATAAATTTTCATTATTAGCGATGTCTAAAGGTACTGTGTATTCTGTAATTCTGGTGCGACCGTCAATAATTGCTATAGTAGCTGTAGAATCTATCATTACAACATATTCCGGAGCGGGATCGTTATCCATATTTGCGATAAACATCAACAGCTGACCATCTCGATGAAAAGTTTCTTTAAGCGCCAATTGCTGGGCACTTGCAGAAACTACTCCGAAAAGAAGCAATATTGCTATTAAATACATTACTTTCATCTATTAAAATTCTATACTTTTGTTAATCAAATTATGATAAATTAAGTCAAATTACGTGCCAAGTATTCGCCTTTCAAGCAGTTTACTTTATAATTTTTCAACATAGTGTAGAAGAATCGTATATCTCTTGGGTCAAATTATATTATGGAGGTGATCCCCACTTTGATTTGCCTGCTGTATCTAAAACTACAACGAAACCACGTGATTTTGGCTGCACTCCTATTGCAGATGCAGCTTTTTCATTTTCATCGTTGAATTTCAGTAATCCAACACCATCTTCCCGCACATTTGCTGCAATGCGTTGTTTTCCGCTTTTATCGAAAAAATAGAGAAATGGCTCGTATTTTTCTTCGGCTGTGCAGCCAGACATTATTCGCGACTGACCTGCGCTGTCAATTATTACTGACGCTCCGCTATACAAAGCGCTTGTGGGACCGCGTGAAATTAATGCCGCTGTGACTTTGCCCATGGAATTATAGACATTTAGTAATACATTGCTATCATTCTCCATATTTAATGACATTCGACGACGACCTTTCGAATCAGTAAAGGCAATGGAACTGGCGGCGTGATTGATGCTGTTGCCTATAGAAACAGACCCAAAAGTTGTATCGGCGCCAAATATTCGAATCAATGCCAAATCATCTGCCTGACTTGTTTGCATGCGAATACGTGCCTTGCCTTTGCTGTCGGTAATTGTTAATTCATTCGTTTCGATTTTATCAACCGATAGAATGCGCTCACGTGCCGTCCAGCCGCCGACTGCTGCAAGAATTGCACTCAAGATAATAACACTTAGCCATCGCTGAAGCTTCTTGTTATGCTGCTCAAGCGCTGCAATCCGCATATTTAATTCATTGAAATTCTCCATGTTAAACTCTTTATTTCATTCGTAAATTGTGTGATTATTCAAGCAAAATTACTATTAACCGACAAAAGAATAATGATTGATTGTCGGAAATAAAAATATGAGTTCCATAAAGCAGCTCTGTTATTTTACTCTTTTCATTTTCAATAAACACATAGAAAGTGAAATACTTGCACATAACATGAACTATATTTGGCGTTATTCTAATTCTTCTGTCAAAAAATCGTCGTATTACTGTATTTTTATCTTAACGAATAAATTATGAATTGAAGTTATGTCCTTAAATAACAAAGTTGCAGTAATTACAGGAGCATCTTCCGGTGTTGGCGCCGAATTAGCCCAGATACTTGCAAGAGAAGGAGCAACAACTATCATTTGTGCCCGACGCAGTGCAATGCTCTCAGCCATCGCAGAAAAAATTCGCATTGCAGGCGGTCAAGCAATACCTATTGTTGCAGATATAACTCGCCGCGAAGAAGCTGAATCCGTTGTTAAATCGGCAATTTCACGCTATGGCAAAATTGATATTTTAGTAAATAATGCCGGGCGCGGCAATTATGCCTCTATAGAAGACACCACAAACGAACAGCTTGAAAATATTTTTGCTGTCAATACCTTTGCTTTATGGTACACGACCGCTGCCGCTCTGCCCTCGATGAAAGCTCGAAAATCCGGACATATAATAACTATTTCAAGTGTTGTCGGGACAATGGGATACCCTTTCAACTCTGCTTATGTAGCCTCCAAACATGCTGCTGTCGGTTTTCATGCTGCTCTTCGCACTGAACTCATAGAAACAGGAATTCGCGCCACATTGATTTGCCCCGATGCAATTGCAACGGATTGGAGCATAGTTACAGAGGGTGGCAGCTATGGCGAACTTTTTTCTGATGCCTTAAAACGATCACGAGAAATAGCTCGCGAGCGCAATATCCCATTAGCTCCTCTTGCTCGTCTGCAATCTGCCGCTAGTGTTGCCGCTGAAATTCTGAAAGCAATTCTTAATCCAAATTCTGATGCTGATATCTACACACATCCCGGAACCCGCGATCGTGCTATTGCAGTAGCGCATCATCGCGAGAATGTTGAACTGTCTATGCTGCCAATCTTTTTGGGAATGCAACAAGAATACGAAAGTCGAAAGTGCCGCAATGAAAAGTGAAATTCAATCGAAAATTGCTCGTTCCATAGCAAAAGTTAAGCAGCAAATCAGCGCCGCTGCCAAAGATTCCGGTCGCAATCCAAACGAGATTCGCTTGCTTGCAGTTTCCAAAACTCAGCCGCCAGAAGCGATTGCAGCAGCTTACTCAGCTGGCTTGCGAGAATTTGGCGAAAACTATGCGCAGGAATTGCGCGACAAAGCTCCTCTTGTGGCAAACTTTCTTGGAACATCGCCAAAATGGCACTTTATCGGGCATTTACAAACTAATAAATGCAAATATATTGCTCCTTATTGCCGCGTTGTACACTCGCTCGACTCGCTGGCGCTGGCGCATGAACTTTCCAAATTAGCATCGCGTTATTCTACGGAATTTTCGGTTCTCCTTCAAATCAATACATCCGGCGAAGCAAGTAAAAGCGGCTGCACTCCCAAAGACATGCCGGCTCTTGCCGAATTGGTCAGCAAAATTGCAGGAATTCGCATTGACGGCTTGATGACCATTGCAGGTTTGGATAGCGATCATCAACAAACTAGAAAAGAATTTGCGCTACTTCGAGAATGTCGCACATCACTTGCAGGCATTATTGGCAAACCAGAACAACAACTTGAGCTTTCGATGGGCATGAGCCACGATTTTCCAGAGGCAATTGCCGAAGGGGCAACTATAGTTCGAATCGGCTCTTTAATTTTTGGGGCGCGACCCTAAAAAATCAAAAAGTAATAGGCAGAAAGTTAACGGTTTTTCTGTTTGAAAAATTGAGCATAATTTTTCCTGCGAACGGCTGAGTTAAATGCCTAAGCCAATTGAAACGATTATTGTTTCCAAAAAAAAGACCGTTAGATGGAAATCCAACAGTCCAAAAGCAAAGACAATTTCTGCAATTAAAGATTATTTTGCCAAATCTGCAAACATTGCTTCCAGCTCGGTCTTCGTCATGGCTCCTTTGTCGCCTTCGCCATGTTTTCTGACTGAGTACATTCCATTTTCCACCTCTTTGCGCCCAATCACAAGAGCAAATGGTATTTTCCTCTGCTCGCTTTCGGCAATTTTTCTATTTATTTTCTCATGCCGAGTGTCGAGCTTAACACGATAGCCTTTATGTTCAAGTTCGTTTGCAATATCTTGCGCATACTCCGTTTGGTCGTCGCCAATCGGTAAAACCGACACTTGAATTGGCGCGAGCCAAAACGGGAAATTGCCGGCATAATGCTCAATGAGTATGGAAAGAAAACGTTCCATTGAGCCAAATGGCGCCCGATGAATAATAACAGGGCGATGCTTTGCATTGTCAGCGCCGACAAACTCTAATTGAAAGCGCTCAGGCATGACATAATCCACTTGTACTGTGCCAAGCTGCCACTTGCGCCCGATGGCGTCGCGTACAATAAAATCAATTTTGGGCCCGTAAAATGCAGCTTCGCCCAAGCCGATAAAGTATTGCAATCCCATTTCGTCGGCAGCTTCTTTAATTTCGTGCTGCGATCGTTCCCACAGCTCAAGATCGCCGCCATATTTATCTGGGTTGTCATCACGGAAGGACAATCGCGTGGTTACTTCCATGCCAAAAGTCGTAAAAACGAATTGCGTCAGTTCAACTACATTTTTGATTTCATCTTTAAGCTGGTCGTGCGTGCAATAGATATGCGCATCATCTTGCGTAAATCCGCGAACTCGGCTCAGTCCGTTAAGCTCGCCAGATTGTTCATAGCGATACACGGTGCCAAATTCTGCAAGGCGCAATGGCAAGTCGCGGTATGAGCGCGGCTTCGAAGCATAAATCTGATGATGATGCGGACAATTCATCGGTTTCAGCAAATATTCCTCATCTTCCACCTTGATTGGAGCAAATTGCGAATCTGCATAGTATGGATAATGTCCGCTGGTGCGATAGAGATTCAGATTGCCAATATGCGGCGTGATCACTTCCTGATATCCGCGTTTTTTCTGTTCGTTTCGCAAAAATGCTTCGAGAGTTCTGCGAACTATCGTTCCATTTGGTAGCCATACCGGCAAACCGCCGCCTATATTTTGCGTAATCATAAAAAGCTCAAGTTCTTTGCCGAGTTTGCGGTGATCGCGTCGCTCGGCTTCTTCGCGCTGGCGCAAAAACTCTTCAAGCATATCCTTTTTGGGAAATGATATGCCGTAAATCCGAGTAAGTTGCTTTCGACTGGAATCACCGCGCCAGTATGCTCCAGCTACTGAAAGCAGTTTGGGAAACTTCAATACGCCGGTTGAAGGAACATGCGTTCCGCGGCATAGATCGGTAAAACTTCCCTGAGTATAAAAAGTTATCTCTGAATTGCGCAATCCGTCCAGCAATTCGAGCTTATATTCATCGCCTTTTTCAGTAAAATACGCAACAGCATCATCCCATGAAATTTCACGGCGGGCATAACGGCTATCTGCTTTTACAAGTTCTCGCATTTTTTCTTCGATAGCAGGCAAATTTTCCACTGATATTTTGGTTTCCCCGGGCAAATCAATATCATAGTAAAATCCATTTTCGATTGGCGGACCTATGCCGAATTTAACGCCGGGGTACAGCGCCTCGAGTGCTTCGGCCATAAGGTGCGCGGTGGAATGCCAGAAAATTTCCTTTCCTTCATCGTCATTCCAAGTCAGAATGCGAATTGAAGCATCGGATAAAATTGGTCGCGAAAGGTCGTAATAATTGGCGTTAACAACAATGCCGAGCGCGTTGCGGGCAAGCCCTTCGGCAATAGATTTTGCAATGTCGAATCCAGTAATGCCGGACTCGTACTGACGGATGCTACCGTCGGGCAAAGTAATATTAAGCATGATTTTCTACAAGTAATTCAAAAGAACATTGATATTTGGCTAAGTTTATCATCGTAAAACGCAATAATCGGCTGCCTTTTGTGATGAAGTGGCAATAAAATGCAAAAATACCATGAATTTTGTCGGCACGACTAAGAAACGAACACTTTCCTACATTCGAAAGTTCGGAAAGAAGAGGAAGGAAGCTAAAATACGTTGGAAATTGAAATTTGAAACGAAATTGAATAAATTGCGTGCATTCATACAATAATCGCCGTTTTTTTACTTAATTAAAGAAATGGCGCATTGCCGGCAATTTATAAATTATACCAAGCATACGCTTGACGGAAACTGCCGCCGCTTACATAGATAATTTTAAACATGCCCTTAGTGCGATCTTCGTATCTCATTTTATTTGCTTTGCTGTCGCCTACAAACATTTCTTTCATCAGTTCATCGTATTCCTTATTGCTGGTTACAAATACTCTGCCGCCGTGCTCGTGGGCGTTCAGCACCACTTGTTTGAAGAGTCGCGACGAGAGATGATAGCCGCTGTTCATGTCGTCTATCACCCATACCTGCCCTGACTGTAATTTTACATTCGAATTAAAGTTATAACGATCGGCAAACTGAAAATTTGGATCTAATCCGCGGAGCATAAATTCTTTTGCGACGCCTATAGAAACATGACTTTTTCCAATGCCTGCTTCGCCGTAAAGATAAAGTCCCGCTGCCGCGCTTTCATCTTCAAGTGCTATGAGTTTTTTTGCGTAGTGCAACAATTCTTTCTGCGACTCATTGCGCGGCATATAATTATCTAACCGCGAGCATAGATTTTCGAGAGGCAGCATTGGATTCAAATCGTAGAATCTCATATCAATCTGCAAATTCTCAATTTCCTCCGTCGATAAATTTGACACATCACAATGAAGCGTCGAATTTTTATCTTCCCATTCACTTAATAAGGTAGGAAAATTCTTTTTCAAGACAGCGAGCATTGCCCGCGATATAATTGCATTATGTAGGCGAATTGTCAGCGCAGAAGAATTTGACATTGTCCCCAAACGATGATTTTGTATTTAATGCTCAAAAAAAGTATAAGATACCACAATTTTATGAATTTTAGCATACTAATCCAGCTGCATAGCCAGAAGCCCATGCCCATTGGAAATTATAACCGCCGAGCCAGCCGGTTACGTCGACTGCTTCTCCAACAAAATACAGTCCTTTTTGCTTATTACATTCCATAGTTTTTGATGACAGCTCGCGCGTATCTATCCCGCCTGCTGTAACTTCAGCTTTATGAAATCCTGCAGTTCCCTGCGGCTTTATTTGCCAATTCGTCAGAGATTCGTACAAACTTTTAGAACTTTCAGCCGAAAGTGCAGATACATTGCCTCTTAATTCCATTCGCTCACAAAAAATATCGGACAGCCGTTTTGGCATATATTCGGCAAGAGCATTTTTTATTTCTAATTTTTTTATATTTTTTTCGGATAAAAACATATCTTTTGAGATATCTGGCAACAGATTTATTCTCAACATTTCTCCTTCGCGCCAATATGATGAAATTTGCAAGATTGCAGGTCCGCTAAGACCTTTGTGGGTAAATAGTAAATCATCTCGAAATTCAGCTATGTCGTTCGATATTATTACTTCGAGCGAAACACCGGAAAGTTGTGAAAATCCCCATGAATCTCTGTCGAATATCAATGGGACAAGAGCTGGGCGCATAGGAATAACAGCAATATCAAATTGCTTGGCAAGGCGATAAGCAAAATCCGTAGCTCCTATTGCCGGAACAGATATTCCTCCGGTGGCAATAACAAGTGAATCACTATGATAACTGCCCTCTGAACTTTCGCATATAAACGAATTCTCAGAGCGCTCAATTTTCGCAATACTACAGTTTGTCTTAATTTCGACATTTGCAACATCACATTCACGCACAAGCATATTTGCTATTTGCTTAGAACTTCCATTGCAGAAAAGCTGTCCTAATTTTTTTTCGTGATAAGCAATATGATAACGGCTCGCTAAGCTAATGAAATCAGACGGCGTAAATCGCGAAATGGCCGAAATACAAAAGCGCGGATTTTCTGATATGTAATTTTTATGCGAAACTTCGCGATTGGTAAAATTACATCGTCCTCCGCCGGATATTAGAATTTTTTTTCCTACCTTTTCGGCATGTTCAATCAATAAAACGCGCCTGCCTCGCCTGCCGGCTGTAGCAGCACAAAACAGACCAGCCGCGCCTCCTCCTATAATAATTGCATCATAAACACCGTCAGCCATAAAATATTAAGTTTGTTGATATTCTTATTTAAGATATAGTTGTCTTCCTGCGCATTTACAGCAATACAAACTTTGCCATAAAACAATAAATTGCAGATATATTATGAAATGCAATCTCATGCATTCATCATGCTGACAAATCATTTAAGCATATAATTGCATGCGCTTTTATTTACAATTAAAATATATTGTTTAAGATAAGCTGATAAGATTGAGCGGGTTGTTATTCTATTTGATTATATGCTGAAGGCATAGTGCAAACAATAACAATATCAATGCTCTATATAACAATCAATTAATGATGACCGCAAATCATATCATTGTGAATAGCTGTAAAAAGGAAGGCATTATGATAAAATAATATCAGGCGAAATCAGCTGGCGACACATTGATGCAAATTATTTTCTAAGGACTTTCATCCGCTCTCTTGACTGTAATATGCAATAGAATTAATTATCGGAAACATGCGATGCTTAGCAAATCTTGAAAAGCTACGCTAATAAAATATGAAACATCATTTTAGCGACGATTTAAAACTATTTTTACGTCATGTAATGTGCAAATAATAATTCCTGATTATTGTTGTTCAGCGCAGCCAATTCGCAGTTTCGTCCAACGACCGGGCAACGCCTTTCCAAATATGCCGGAATGCGTCTGCCGCATTTATTGACGTTGTGCCAAAAGCGCATTCTCCGACACGGTATAAGCCGTCAACTTCAAGTGCTTTGTCTGTTGCTTCGCGGCGATATGTTTCTACGACCATTGTAACATCTTTGCCATTGACTGTTGGATTTAGTTTTCCTGACTTGAATTTTGCAACAGCTTTGGCCGAGGCTTCATGCAGCATTTCCGAAGTTTTTGCTGGGGGCTTGCAGATCGCAGCTGTTGGGCCTAAAACGCGCTTCACACTCACAAACTCAACATCATAATCAAAATTTTGTTTTATTTCTTCCGCTAAATCGCTATTTCCTGAAATTAATCCAACAGATACGCCATAAGAAGCCGCAACGGTTGCATTAACAGATATTTCGCCGACCACTTTCCCGTTCAACAAGAAATTGCGTATTATAGATCCTACGTAAGTATGAGCAAGCAAACCGTTTGGATATCCTGCTTGCGAATGGTAGCCGACCATCATCAGCAAATCTGTTGAATCGGAAATGCCTTCTAGTTGACATAAAGATTTATTTTGCGGCGAAGCAGGCCCAATCACTAATTCGGCTGCCGGATGTAATTGCTCTAACATAACATTGCGCATTATGCCATGACCATCGCCGACAAGGATGCTGCAATTTGGCTCTTCTGAAACAATGCCTTCTATTACGGCATTTACATCAGCGGTCAGAAATTTGCACGCAGAAGCATAACCTTTTCCTTCCGGCATAAGCTGGTCATGATGCACTACTCCGGTGGCTCCCTCCATATCTGCAGCGATAAATACATTCATTTTAAATTTCTATTTATCTAGTCAATAAAATAATTATAATAATTGTGTGAATATATTTAATTCATATTTAACATATTACTAAGCGGAGTGACTGTTATTAGTACTTACAGTAAAATATCAATGCCTATTTAGGAAATACAATTTTACCCTAAACATCACGCTTGATAGCCCAATCCGCGTAGTATCGCTTTGCGGTCGCGCCAGTGTTCGCGCACTTTTACAAATAGTTCAAGAAATATCGGCTTCCCGAGATGCTCCTCTATTTTTATTCTTGCATCTGCGCCTATTTGTTTGATTTTAACACCCTTTGCACCAATAACAATTTTCTTCTGAGACGCTCGCTCAACAATTATATCGGCGGCAATATGCCATTTACCATGCTCGCGTTCGTGAAATTCGGCGATTGAAACTTCTATGGAATACGGAATTTCATCTTCAAATGTCATAAACACAGTTTCACGAATTAATTCTGCAACAAAAAAACGTTGAGGCCTGTCGCTAAGCTGTTCGGAATCATATCCAAATTCATCTTCAGGAAGATATGCAGCAATACTATTAATCATATCATCAACATATTTGTTTTGCAAAGCGGAAACGGCGAATATTTCACGAAAAATATTCATTTTTCTAAACTCATCTATCATTGGCAAAGCTAATTTTTTATCAGCCAAAGCATCCATTTTATTTAATACAATAAAGGTCGGTTTTCCGACTGATGCCAAAGCCTTGCGAAATTCAGCAGTTAAAAATGAATAAGCAGGTTTGCCTTGCGTAACATCAGCAACTACAAGAACTGCATCGGCGGATTCGAGCGACATTCTAACATTTTCCATCATTGATCTATGCAATTCATAGCGCGGCGTCAATACTCCGGGAGTATCCAGAAATATCATCTGAACATTGCCTTCGGTATAAATGCCGAGCACATTTTTTCGCGTCGTTTGGGGCTTTGGAGTAACAATAGAGAGTTTGGCGCCAATAATTGCATTTATAAGCGTTGATTTGCCTACATTAGGACGGCCGATTATCGCAATACAGCCGAAGCGTTTTGATTGTACAGGCATATTTGAATTAATTAGCTCTATCAACAGTTTGTCAAAATGTAGCAGCTATGCTGATAAACAATAAGTTGCAAGAAAAATAAATAAGAATATATTGTGATTATCTTACGATCGCAAACGGCACTAACACAGTTTGGTTGCCGGATATTACGCGAAGGCGATACGCTCCAACAATAAACCTACCCAGAGAAAAAGTGGCGACGCCTGCATTAACCGACAAAGATTGAGAAAAAATTGTTTTTCCTTCATTTGTTACAACTTGCAATGAAATATCTGCCGCTTTTGGAAAGTATAAGCGAGCTATAGCTTCATCTTCGGTTGGATTTGGAAATATTTCAGCTGTAAAATCAAGATTTTGCTGCTCTAGTACGCCAACTTCCGATTTTACTTTTATGATTTTGATATCTATGCCAGAGCAGCCGTTTGGTTCGGTGTAGGAATATTTTATTTCATGTTTGCCAATTCCGGCCTCAGCAGGATTAAAGTAAGCCCCATTTACTCCTTTGCCGGAGAATATGCCTCCCGGCGGCTGGCCAATTAATGCAATTTTAGAATCAGCATCCAACACTTCATTAGGCAAAGAAACAATTTTTACATCAGGTTTGGGTTTCATGGCAATCGTTATTGACGCGCTGCGCCAAGCGCATTTTTCTGCAAAAGACAGTTCAACCGAATATTCTCCCGCATCTTTTACAAAATATTCCGACGCAGTATTGCCCCATAATTGAGTGCCATTTTTAAACCAGCGGTACGAATACGACAGAGCCACTTCAGCTTCGGCGGTCAGCCGAAGAGAATCGTCCTGACAAACAAAATTATTTCCTGTTCTTGAAACTACTTTCGGACTTACATTCAAACACGTATCAATAATTAATCGCCAAATATTGCCGCCGCTGCTATGCTGCACTGCAAACAATTCGCCGTCTGTATTTTGCCCGAATGTCGAAAAATCTGCGCCGAGTTTTCCAAAATCTTCGGTCTGAAATGTTCCGTTTTGATGTCGTTTTGTAGCCCAAATATTGCCGGTGCAATAATCGCCGAAAAAATACCAGCCCTGCAAATCCTTCCAAATTTTTCCTCTATACACATATCCGCCAGTTATGGAGCAGCCGCCTGTAGTGCTATTATGCGGATATTGAAATATTGGAAAAACATAATTGCTCTTATCTCCACAACCTTCTGTATTATAGGCATCATTCCCTTCATAGCAGCGCCAGCCGTAATTTTCGCCGCCTTTGCTGGAAGCATGTTGAAAATCCACCTCTTCAAGTTTATTCTGACCTACATCGGCTATCCATAAATCGTTCGTTGCGCGATCGAATGAGAAACGCCAAGGATTGCGCAAGCCGTAAGCCCAAATTTCCGGCGCAAAATCTGGATTGTTTACAAAAGGATTATCTGTCGGTATTGCATACTCTTTTCCGTTTTCTGCCTTGTTAACGTCAATGCGCAACAATTTTCCAAGCAAACTTTTTTTGTTTTGTCCGTTATTATTCGGGTCTCCTCCGGAGCCGCCGTCACCCAAAGCGATGTAAAGATAGCCGTCAGGTCCAAAGCATATTTGCCCGCCGTTATGATTAGAATATGGCTGCTTGACTGTCAGCAACAACTTTTCGCTCTTCGGATCGCCTACATCAGCAGAGTCGGGCTTAACACTAAAGCGAGACACTCGCGTATCTCCATTAAGATCGGTATAATCGAGATAGAAATAGCCATTTTGCGCATATTGAGGATGAAACGCAATGCCGAGCAATCCTCTTTCGCCGCCGGGCTGTGTTTTGTTGGCAATTGACATAAATGGTCTTGCTCTGTACGTTCCGTCAGAGTTAAGGATATAGATAATTCCTTCTTGTGAAACAACAAACATTCGCTCATCGCCTGCCGAGCCAATATCTGTAACGCTTCCCTTAGCGATTGCAAACGGCTGAAGTTTCAGATTGAACGGCTTTTGAGCAAAAGCAGAAATGCAGGACAGCATAAAAAGTATAGTAATAGTCCGAACCATGCTAATCTCCCAATTAAAATTACAAATTAAGTTCTTCTACCGTCAGGCTTGTATTTGTATAGATGCAAATACTTCCGGCAATGAGAAGCGATTCTTCAGCAATTTCTCGCGCCGACAGATTTGTTCGCGAATAAAACGCTCTGGCAGCAGCAAGCGCATATGCTCCACCGGAGCCAATGGCAAGAATATTATCATCGGGTTCGATTACATCGCCAGTACCGCTAACAAGCAGCATTTTTTGCGTATTCATCACCGCAAGCATTGCTTCTAGTCGGCGCAAATAACGATCAGTACGCCAATCCTTTGCAAGATCGATGGCAGAGCGTTCTAAATTTCCTCTATGCGACTCCAGTTTTTCTTCAAATCTTTGCAACAGCGCAAAAGCGTCGGCCGCGGTACCTGCAAATCCGGCAAGCACCGAATTATTATACAGCTTGCGCACTTTTCTAGCAGTTTGCTTCATAATTGTAGAGCCGAAACTTACCTGTCCATCAGATGCCATGGCTGCTTTTCCGTCGCGCAATATGCCAATAACAGTTGTGGCGTAAATTGTCGTAATATTTTGTTGATGCATAATCAGACGATATTATAATCTGAATTAAATGTGTTGAGTTATGAGAGATGGGTAACGGACATCCGGTTTTTTACTATGAGGATGGCGGCGGCGTTTGCGGATGCGTTTGAGGTGGCGGCACATGCATATTGATATGCGACTGTGATTGCTCTTCTACCAATGCATCCATTTCTCGCTTTCGAACTCCCGAAACTATATAGAAGAATACAATCATCACTAATCCGCCAAAAAAAGCAAGCCCTGCGAAAATTAGGAATCCTCTAAAAAATGCAGAGAATAAGTCTCCAAGATTATTTATATAAAAGAGAAGAAAAGATATCAATCCCCCAAGAATTGCAATGCGAAACAATGTCTTTATGGGATAATCGCTATATACCGTCTTTTTTTCTTCTTTTTTTTCTTTTTTTTCTTTTTTCTTAGCCATAGCGCATTACTATAAATTGCTTGAAGTATGATAATTAAGATTTTCCATTGTTGGTTTCGGATGCGCTTAGCGATTGCTGGGACGGATTATTCGCCGGAGTAGTTCTCATAATTGCCGATTGCAAACTTAGTGGCATGGTGCTTAATAATTTCGCGCGAATTACATTTGGAGTTTCGCCTAATAAAAGCGCATGAACGCCTATAAACATTATACGCATCAACGAAACTTCTTGGTTATGCAGCGAGCGCAGCTTATCCCCAATAGGCAGCCACACGATATTAGCCATAAAAATGCCCCACATTGTAGCAATAAAAGCTGTTGCAATATGATGTATAAGAATATTAGGATCGCTTCCGGCGCTGGCAAGCGTTGAAATTAATCCCATGACTGTGCCGATAATTCCCATAGTGGGAGAGTATCCGCCCATTTTTGTAAATAGCCCAATATTTGAATTGTGCCTCTCTGTCATAAATTCAATATCGGTTTCAGCTGTTTGCAACAACGATTCCGGCGCCGCACCATCTATTGCAGATTCAAAAAGTTTTCTAAGAAACGGATGATGAATCTCGTCCAAGTGTTTCTCCAGCCCTAAGATGCCATCACGTCGAGAAATTGTTGAGAGATAAACAACTTGATTTATTATATGGAGCGTATCGTATTTTCTTGGGAAAAAAGCAATTCCAAATAATTGCGGAATTCGTAAAACGTGCTCGAATGATGTCCCCGAAAGTGCGGCTGCAAAGGTTCCGCCGAAAACAATTATCATCGCCGGAATTATAAACAGAGCTCCAAATTCTCCGCCTTCCAGAACATACGCTCCGAATATTGCAAGCGTTCCGAGTACAATACCTAAAAGAGTGCTGATTTTCATACTGCAAATTAGCGTTCCGTCGGTACTTGTCCAAATAATTCAGTAAAAAACATTGCTAAAACTTAACAGCAAAGTATAGTCATGTCACGAAATTTTTTGCAGTTAGCGTTTTTTTTCTGATTTTTGTAAAGATTTTCATAGTATACAGAGCACGGGGCGTAGCGCAGCCCGGTTAGCGCGCCTGCCTTGGGAGCAGGAGGCCGCGAGTTCGAATCTCGCCGCCCCGACCAGTAAAAAAGCCGTAAATACATAATATTTACGGCTTTTTTTCTTGCTGCAATTTGTGTGATTTATCGAATATCAACTCTTTGTATTTTGACTTAGTGCATTTATCAGCTGGAAACTAATATTTGACTTTATAGTTTATGAGCCCACTCCGAAAAGCCGTGAAATATTTCAAATCAAAGAAAACATGGTGAAAAGTATAGTTTTTACTGATTTTTAAGTTAAAAGTGGCGAAAAAACGACTTTTTTAGTTCCGCAGATTCAACAGTGAAGTGCAACGGATGAAATAAATAAAGAGTTGGTTTAAGTGTCATAGTTCAACAACCCAA
>JBDHXA010000029.1:0-33600 GCA_039810485.1 Chlorobiota bacterium
TGATGAGATCAACCTGACCATTGTTAGCTAAAGTGAAGCCCAGATCATAAGTTCCGCCTGCTGCCGGCAGAGCTACGCCGCTGGATGAGCCGGGCAGCGTTAAAGCAATGGCAGTTGGAGTAGGATCAGCGAGCGGAGGAAGAATATTTACATTATAATCCTCAATTTCGCCATACGTGCCGTAATCGCAAGGATAAGGCGAACTCGGATACGGTCCGCCAATACTTACTCTCACGCGCATACGCCACGTGCCAGTTGTGGCGGTCGTTGGTATCGTGTAAGTTACGCCTGTGGTGCGAGCGTCTGCAAAGCTCATATCTGTCATAACCAATTCATTGCCGTCAAAGTAATTATTGCCGTTGAAGTCCACCCAAATGGTAACAGCACCCCAATATGAAGGATCTAACCAAGCATCTGAGCCATCATTATGAATTGCATCAACTTTGAAAGAGGTCGCAGTGCCTGCAAGAAGTTGAATTGGCGAAAGGTTGTTGTAATATGTATACTGTGGATATTCAGTACACCCTGAGGAATTCGAAAAACTACCTACTGAAACTTGTCGGATTCTTCCGGCATAAGGATATGAATCAGGCGGTTCGCAATACGCATACGAATATGGCTGGCAATAGGGCGAAGCCGATGTGGTTTGCGCTGAAGCATAATTGCTGCTTCCACAAATTATAATAACCGACCAAAGCATATAGAAAAGCATGCGTCGGTGTAACGATAAAATCATAAAACCTCCAGAATTGAAGAATTTAAACAAATTATTTGAATATGTTAAGTTTAGCCAATTATAAAATAAATGAGAGCAATACTTGAATTATCCCATGCAAACGAAAGGAGCTCAAATAATGTAAAGAATGAAATGTAAATGTAGCCGTAGCTGAAAAAGCTGTAGGAAAATTTCGAAAACTATCTAAACGATAGTTAATCTATAGCGAGAGTGAAATTGAGGACTATTCTTTAAATAAAGATGAAAATTATGCGCTTTTATATTACGTCTTCAGTCAAGGAAAAAATAGGTAAATAACTATTGTGACGATACCAACTAATGTAAAAGCAAAAGATTTTGATATTTGTTACAGCACTTAAATAATACTTGTAGTATGAAAAAAAGGTATTGTCGGACGATTGAGTGTGTTGTAATTATGATTTAACAGCAAACTTAATAGAAGAACTCGGCGATATAAGCACTCAAATATTGTAATTTTACGATAAAAATAGCAAATATTATCATTAAATTAGGCGCATGACTGCTTTTTTATCACGATTCGGCCTTGGCGTAATCAATTTTTTTAGAGAATTAGGGCAATTAGTTATTCTACTAATGAGCATTGTGCGGTATTTTCCTCGCATCCATAAAGATAGGCGGCTTGTGCTTGAGCAAATGGCAGTGGTTGGCTCAGATTCTTTACCTTTAGTACTGTTGATAGGCGCATTTACTGGCGCTATTGCAGCGTTGCAAGCCACTAATCTCTTTGCAAAATTTAATTTGATAGGAATTGCACGCCCTTTTATAGGCGGCTCTATAAGCGCTGTAGTTTTCACGGAGCTTACGCCGGTGCTAACAGCTTTAGTGATTGCAGGCAGAGTTGGAGGGGCTATAGCAGCTCAAATAGGCACTATGAAAGTTTCCGAACAAATTGACGCGCTTGAAATGATGGCTATTGATAAAGACCGCTATCTTGCAATGCCGCGTGTGCTTGCTGCAATAACAATGATGCCTATTCTGGCCATATTTTCAAATTTAATAGCGCTTGTCGGAGCATTTTTACTTACAACCTTGAAATTCGATTTTACATCAACATTATTTTTCGATTCTGTGCAGCGTTTTTTTTCAATGCATGAAATTGGCATTTCACTGTTTAAGTCGTTTTATTTTGGAGGATTAACCGCGCTTGTAGGATGTCATGTCGGGTTTTCAACCGAAGGGGGCGCCGAAGGAGTTGGCAATAGCGCAGTTCGATCTTTTACCTTGTCTGCCGCTGCAATTCTTCTGTGGGATGCCATTTTCGGCTATCTTCTGTAAGCAGTTTGACGATTTTTTATTTTTTTAGACATAGTTTTTATCAGATTTATAATTAGGCTGAAATTAAAGCTGTTTCTTCGCAATAGTCGAATGCTTGACGCACTGCGCTTGTAAACTCAGCAATAATAGCGTTGTAGTTTTTATTTTCGGTATAGATAAATTTGCCAATATGCATGTTCCGATGAATCCAAGATGCGATAATATGCATTTCATTGACTTCTGAATATGATAGTTTTTTTCTTTCAAGATTTTCGGTTGGAAAATAGGCATCGCGCAGAATATTACATATTATAGTGAGCGACGCCTTCCGACCTAATGTTTGCTGGTGAAACAAACATCCGCCAACAATACAGAAAACTTCCACTGTTTTTTCACGCTCAGAAGCTGGCAACACAATAATAACATTATGATCATTTGTCGCTGTCGAAACATCCTCTTTCCGTTCAATAATACGTTCGATTTCTATTAAACGATTGCGTATTGTTGCTGCTTCTTCAAACATAAGGGCGTCTGCGGCTTTTGTCATTTCATTTCGCAGTTGCGACAAAATCCCATCGGCATATCCTCGCAAGAATAGCCTGATATCTTCGACTATATGCTTATACTCTTCTGGAGTTTGCAGCCCGGCGCATGGAGCGGCGCATCTTTTTATATGATAGTAAAAGCAAGGTTCTTTACGAGATTGAGCAGTCAGCGTTTCTTCGCAATGGCGTAGATTAAAGCGTTTTTGCACGATTTCATTAATTTCTTGCACTGCAGAAAAACTGCGAAACGGTCCGAAATATTCTGCCGAGTCATTTCCAATTGAATTTGTCCATTCTATTCGGGGAAATTCTTCATCTGTTGTTAAGCGCAAAAATGGAGTTCTGCGAATACTCTTTCCAACTGAATTGAAGGGCGGCTGCAATCTATTAATTTCCCGCGCTTCAAGAATTGTGGCCGCAAGCTCTGTATCTGTACATTCCCATCGAATTTCATGCACTTGTCTCACCATTCTATCGATTTTTGGCGGATGCTGCGAGCTAGGTTGAAAGTATGAGCGCACCCTATCGCGAAGCGATTTTGACTTCCCTACATACAAAAGATTTTCTTTTTCGTCGAACATTGAATACACGCCGGGAGTGTCTGGCATTGCATCAAGATAAGGAGTAATCCTTTTAATATAAGAAGGAGAGGGAATAAAATTTTTGAGGCGTTTGTTTTGAAATCGAAGCAGATCGCCAAGTGTTTTTATTTTGTAATCGTTTTCAGAAATTTCCAACATATCAATAAAAAATTGAGCTGTTGCCTTTGCATCTCCAAGGGCACGGTGCCTATTTTTGATGTGAATGTCGAAATATTCGGCAATTGCTCCAACATTCTTTTTGCACGAAAGAGGAAGAATGCGACGAGCTAATTTAAGCGTGCATATCTGAGGAATTTCTAATTGATTAAATCCGTTTCGAAGAAGCGAATGATTGATAAATCCAAAATCGAATGCAACATTATGCGCCACAAAGACAGTGTTTTCATTTGCAAGTGCGCTGCATACACGACCAAGTATTTCCGAACATTCTGGTGCAGAAAATACCATAGCATTAGTAATGCCTGTCATGCGGGCAATAAATGGCGGAATAAACTGATGAGGATTGACAAGCGAAGAGTACTCGCTTAAAATTTCACCGCCGCGAACAACTGCATAAGCGATTTCAGTTATGCGATTATTTTGCGGACTGTGTCCTGTTGTTTCAACGTCTATAATGACAAAGTTAGCATCCCATATTGAAAGTTTATCAGCCGCTATTGATAGTTTATGCTGCTTTTTCAATTTTTTTATAGGTGATAGAAAGGTCAGTTAATTGACCGCGTTGTACAACATCATATTTTTCAATAAGATAATTGTCATCTCCAAATTGGAGCAGCTTGCGAACGAGCATCGTTTCGATTGTCGTGTCGAGTTCTTTCAGTCCTCCGTATCGAGCAAGAAACTGCTTTTTCTCCACTTCTTGCTGATGTTGCGGCAATATGCCAAAGTTCCAGCAGACCACGGCTAGTTTTACCGCACTTTCGATTGATGAAGGATCATTTGCCAGCTTTAACAGCGGCTCTGCATAACGAATAAATTTATTAAATACTTTATTGCGCTTTCCATCTTGTGCCGAACCTGCCTCGTTAAAAGGATAGATTGTTCCGAAGCGTTCTTGCGATTTTACGGGTTCATTAGATTTTTTTAACGTCGAAATTCTTTTTTTACGAGCAACTTTTTCCTCTTCGATTAGGGCAAGTTTGCGTTCTTTGCGAATTCGTTGATTTCTCGACATGATAGATAAAGTAAATGTATGATAACAATATAATTACAATTTTGCAGCGATGGCAATTTCTCGTGACAGATCAGAGGCTAAATTATGATAATTAAGACCGCGGATTACGTTGTCTTGAACTATTGGCATATTGCGATTTTGCCATCGTTCAATAATATGCTCCAACTCCGATTCTATATCTTTTACAGAGTTTGGTTTTGCATAAAAGGTTGCTTTTGTCTCTGCGGCCACTTTTCTTGAAGCTGATTGCTCGGGAGCAAGGCAAAATATGGGTTTTTTCGCGCCAAAATACTCAAAAATCTTTCCCGGAACTTCTGTTTCGCTAAAGTCCACATACCACAAAACATCTGATTCGGCCATAAGTCCGGCGGCTTCCTGATGCGGAACGTAGCCGGTTGTCCATACTATTTTTTCTAATCCTAATTTTTTAATTGCTTTAATGTCGTTAGGAGGCAAAGCACCGATAAATCGCGCTTCTATAAAATTTTCGATCTCGGGTTTTTGTTTTTTTATTTTTGCCAATGCCTTCAAGAATTTCTTTGGCGAAGCGCCATGCTCGAACATTCCGCAATGCGTAATGGTTAATTTATTTGGATCTGGTCGAAATGCAATAAATGGCAAAAAATCTTCGCTGTCGTAACCGCTTGGTATAATGCTAATATCCTCGTGGCGCATAAAACGATAGCGCAGAAGCAAGCGCTCTTTTGCAAGCCGATGTCCAACAATAACTTTGGCAGCTGTTTTAAGCACGCTGCTTTCCATTTCCTTGTTCCACGAACGATGGAATATTGTCGGATATGAATGCTGTCTGTTTTCAGCCCAGCTTTCGCGATAATCAACTACATAAGGAATATGGTATTTTTCTGATATTTCTTTTGCAATTAAAAAGTCGCTAAATGGGGGAGCTGTTGTAAAAATACAATGAATTTTCTTTTTTTGAAGAATCTCGTCCGCTGCCCGCAAAGCATGCTTTTTCCACCGTATGGTTGTATCGGGTTGGTACAGCAGCGATGATAATGGCTTTACGCTACGCTTTAATTTGCCCGGCATGCGTTTGATGTGCACATCCTCAGCTGATGGAATATTCTTTGGCGTTGTTCGGACAATTTCTATAGGACGTTTGTTAAAATCGTGCAGCAGCGAATTATCGTAAGCAAAATATGATCGTGGCGTGCCGGTAAGAATTGTTGGATTCCAGCCATAATCACATAGATATTTAACAAATTTTACTGTCCGTAAAACGCCGCTGACTCCCATTGGCGGAAAATAATACGCTAATACTAAAACATTTTGCACACTCATCTATTGCTTCTTTTTTCCCAGTTAATGCTGATAAGGCAAATGCTTGTATTTATTTGATTTTAACATTATTACCCCCAATATCAAAACTCACAAACAATTGCGCGATCAATCTATGTAAAAATATTGTTTAATAAAATATAGATTATTAAAAATAAGTCGTTTATGGATTTTAATTTATATTATTATCATCGAAACAATAATTAATGCAATTCTATAATTACATGCAATTAAATATTTTTAAATGCCGTGCGTTTGTTGTGTCGGCAATATTATCTTTTTTTTAATTTACTCTGCTATAATAATCGGCAAAGTATGATTTATTACTCCAGAGCGCAAAACTAAAAAATACGCATTGTTGCGCAATAATTTCCGCTCAATATTTATAGTGTGTTTTCCTATAGATAACTCGCCGGATAATAACTCAGCTTGCTTGCGTCCAAGAATATCGTAAAGCTGAAGCGTTGTAAAATCATTGGTCTGAATGTCGGCTGTTACTTCCAACATGCCGTTATTTGTCTTAATGGCAAGCGCCGTTGGACGATTAAGTGAAATTATTCTATCTTTAGGCGGACAAATGCCTGTAACTGTAAACGAATCCGGCTGTGCAATGATAATTTTAATTTTATTACCGGATTGTATTGCTTGCGGCGAAGACGCAATCAAAGGTGTAGATACTGCATTCCCCAATAATGCTTCGCAATGCAGCAACGCAATTTCGCCTGATTTTAAAATCGTTGAAAATGAAGGATTTTCAATATTGATTGACAATAATCCGGGTTTGTTTTCAGTAAATTGCGGATTGAATCCAGCAGAAAGATTGCTTCCTGCCGTAATGGAACGAGGCATTAACATCGAACCATTAAAAGAAAGATCAAAAGACAGCGAAGAAATCTGCGCAAAGTTGAGTGAATCTGATGTTAATATTATTGGGAATATTACAGTTTTGCCAAGATTAGCTGCCCCGCCAACAACTTTCAAAACGCCAGTTATAATAGTTGAATCGCCCGGCGGACTTGTAAAAATTCCATTGCCTTTAAGTGTAAGCTGCTGTGTTTGGATACATGGCTGCAACACGCTTATTCCGACGCTTATGGAATCGTATTGAACTGATGCAGGCATATATTCAAGTGTGAGAACTACCGATGAATCTCTTGACAAATCAGCAGGCAATGGCGGCGATGATGAAACTAATCGGAAAGGAGGAACAATACTGTTGGCTTGTACTGTAATATGTGCCGTGCCGGAATTTCGCAATGTAAATTGTTGAATTTGAGTATTGCCTATTTCAACATTGCCAAAGTCCAATTCATTAGAAGAGAATGTCGTTGCAATGCTTGTACGCTTGCCTCGAAGAACGATTGTCTTTTTAATGCCGCAAGGATCAAAAGTCAATGAAGTCGAGCCGAGATATTCGCCATCGCTTGTCGGTGCAAAGTTAAATTCAAGCGAATCATTGTCTTGAATAGAAATAGCAGAGTTAAACACAGCGCTAAATGGAGGAGCGATTAAAGCAGAAGTAAGCATTGCGCCAGCCGAAGGACCTGAAATATGTATTCTGATTTTTCGCGATGACGACGCCATTCCCGAACATGAAACTATTTCTCCAAAATCGAGCGTATCGGCGCTTAGCGAAAATGTGGTTCCTTGCTTTGAGCCAGAAATTTGTATTTCAAATCCGGTTCGATTGCAGGGATTGATTGCAACTGGCAAAATTATTGAATAATTTCCTTCAGCAGCCGGAGCAAATCTTATGACGAGCTGCTTTTCTTCGCCCGGATTGATAATGAGCGGAATATTAATAAAACGAAAATTAGCGTTTGTTGGCTGAGTTGAGATTGTATCGCTAACTATGCCGGTATTGCGTACAATAATTGTTGTGTCTCGTTGATTTTCGCAGCCAAGAAGCGGCGAAAATACAAGAGTTGAAATGTTCGATGCTAATTTAGGTGTAGTGCGAATGCCTTGCAAATCTATGCGAAGAGTGTCGAAACACGATCCCGACATAAAAGGCAATTGCAAAACAGAAGCAAACACGCCGTCAATGGTCGGATCGTAGCGCAAAGTAAGACGAAGCGAGTCCTGCGCGGAGATAATTACAGGAAACAATTGCGATGCAATAGAATAGGGCGAAGAAACAATTTGACCTTGAATTTTTAAAGGCAAAAGCGACTTGTTGTGAATAGTGATAATTGTGTCTTTAAGATTAGAAAGACACGATAATTTTGTTCCGAAATTAATTGCTTGCAAACTAGATGTTATAGTAGCTTTATCTTTTTCTCCTTTTGCGTATAAGCGTAGTGCAACAGAGCATGGCTTGGCAATAACATCAATTGGAGCGATGAAAGTTCCGCTGCCTGGAGGTGTAAACCGAAAAGCTAAATACGCTTTTTTACCGGGTGGAATTAAAATTGGCGATGATGGCGTGATCCAGCTGAAACCTCCGCCTATTTGAACATTTTCTATGCGGATAGTGTCTAGTCCGGTGTTGGAAATATATAATGAATCTATTTTCCCTGCTGTACAGTCATCAAGCCGCCCAAAATCTAACGAATCTTTTGCCGCTGTAAATAGCACAAAGCGCTGCTCAACCGCAACTGCTGATGAAGTGTCGAAACACGAGTTCCCGTCATAGACGATCACTCGATATTTTCCAGGTCCGATTGCTTTGTATGTTTGTTTTGTTTCGCCAGCTAAATCTGTATTGTCTTTTAGCCACTGATATTTAGTTCCGTCAGATGCAGTTAATAGCAGCGAATCTCCAGCGCATAATTTAGCAGGCAAAGAAGGGAGTATAGCTGCGATCGGTGGATCATTTGCAATAATCTCAATTTCATTTGATTGAGCAGTGCAGCCCTGATCGTTTGTAACTTTTATTCGATAGCGACCAGAAGCCGAAACAATAAGTGTTTGCCCATTTTGGCCGGAAATGTCATTGTTGTCTTTTTGCCATTGTATCTGAATGCCCGATGGCAAAGCATTGGCAGAAAGAGTTGATTTTCCGCCTTTGCAAAAAATTGTATTGTCCAAAGCGCTGATGGAAGGAACAGCGGGAAATATTCGCGTTGCTCGAATTTGACCGAAAGAAATTTCATTGTACGAGCGTCCGCGACCCAAGCGAGGATTAGCACTCACTGCCGCATTTTCCAAATCATCTTGTTTAAACCGGAAGGCATAGACACGATATTTGTACGTTTCGCCGCATGGAATTGTTACAGCATCATCGAAAGCAGTTTGAGCTCCGGTTATATTGCCTATCACAATCCACGCACCCAGCTTGTCGTTAGGCGCATAAGATTTTCCGTCCTGCGGAGTTTGATTGGTGTCGGCCAATTGCTCGGAAGTGCGCAGCAGCAAATATCCTTGAACGCCGTCAGATTGCCAAGGGTCAGTGGCAGACGACCATTGCAATGCTATATTTGAAGCTGTAAGCGAAGTAATGCTTAGCGATGGCGCATTCCAAATCGGCTGACGCAATTCACGCCAATATGATTGATTTTCATCTTCACCAATTGTGTTTTTATTAGGCGTCCCTAATGTGTAATTGGCATTATTGTCAGAAGTTTTTACATTGCCGGCATTTGGCTCCGAATAATCGCTTATGGTCTTTCCGGGGTATATGCGCAAACTTGATGTACTTCCCAAACTGTTGCTGTGATTTATCTTAGGAAGTGGAAGCGAAGTGTAGCTCGGCGTGCTTTGATTGCCGTGGCTTAATACATGAACGTGGTTTCCGCCTTCATCTAATATCTGTATCATGTCATTGCCGGCTGATAAATTCAGAGCGGCGTCGTCCCAGCTAAAACTAGCGCTTGGAGCAAGATATTTTTCAAAATACACATCATTTTCAGCGCCTATGTCAATAAAGCCATCTTGCCCAGAAACATCATTGGCTGTTGTGCCTCGATGTCGCAGAACGATAATTGTACCCGCTCTCACATTGCGCCAAAGTGCCACATCGCGAAATCTAACGCCGCCTTGCCACGTACCACTTGCTCCATTATCGCGTACAACATAACCGACTAGATTCGTATTGTCTTGAATTACAAGCAACTCCGTCCATTCTGTTGTTGGTGTACTCGTATTGTAATACTCGCTTACTACAATGCGCTGCGCATTGGCAGTGAATACAAAGAAAAAAGATGCAACGCACCCGATGATCAGAAGAAAACGGCGAAAGGCGGATGTCATTGCCATATAAAATGTTGATTTGATGCTGTATAAAAGTGGAAGCAACTGCAAAATTACCGTATCAGTAATGATTATCCAATTTTAGAATGTCGCCTTGATGTATTTTGTGCTATTATCTAAGAATGACGATGCTACAAAATTAAAAAATGAAGATAAAATTATCTTTCAATCGAGAATAAAGCGCAATAAAAGAGAATCTATGCTTATAGTTCATTATTCTGAAACAACGACAAACAGCATCTTAAGTGATAGGGGTGATTAAACTTGGGGCATAGTGCGCGTCTGTTGTGTTTGAGAGCATTTGACAGGGCAGTGGCAAACGCCATTTTTTATGCAATCGCGAGGGCAAGGCGTTACATACATTCGGAATATTGCGTTCGGATACAATTGTTTAACTGATAGACCAATTTCTCGCTCTAAAACGTATGCCTGCTCCAATGAATAGTCGAATGGAAGCACAACATCTAACTCTATGAATATATCTCGCCCCGACTGCCGGCTGTGAATAGAGCGATATTCGCAAAAATTATGAAGATGCTCCGATACAACGCTCAGAAGTTTAAGCTGAATGTCTTCGTCGAGAGTTCTGTCGAGAATTTGATTTAGAGCCGAGCGCCCATGTTTGAGCGGGATGCGAAAAGCGAGGATGATGAGGAAAAATGCAGTTGTTGTGTCGAGATAACGCGCAATGTTGCCAAAGCCGGATTTCAAAAGAAAAATTCCAGCAAGAATATTTACAGCAACGAGAATTTCCATAAAGCTGTCCAAACGCCATAGGGCGGCGTCATAGTGCAGCATTTGATACTGGTATTTTTTAGCATAATACCGCGATAAATGTCCCATGCCGAACATGGCAAGCCCTGAACCGGCGCTAAAAGCGAAAAGCAGCCATGGATTTTCGCTCTGTACTGGCAGTTCGATAGAACCAATTGCATGAACAAAAATATACAATGAAACGAATGTGAGAAGCGCCACGCTTGACAAAATAGCCAAGCTTTCATATTTGCCATAGCCATAATTGAATGTAGCATCCGCCTCGCGAACGGCACGGTCGACCGCAGCTATAAACAACAGCGAATTAAGCACATCTACTAATGCAATGAGACCGTTGGCTGCAACCGAAAGAGAATCTTCCTTAGAGCCAAGAGCAATGCCCGCTCCTGCCAGCGTCAAGCATATAAGGAATGAGAGTCGCGGAATAAATGCCGGTGAGCGAAACGAAGTCCAACGACGGAAAGCAGCAATAAATCTCTGCCTATAATAAGAAATCGGATAATTCAAGAATTGTTGAAACCCTTGTGAATAAAGCAATAACGAGCCGCGTATTGGCGATTGGTCGAATTGTTAACGCCAAATTTGATACGAAGCATAAAAGTTAAAATTTAGCATACCAATAGCTAACGGTGTTTATACAAAGCACTTCACCCGCTCTCTTGCAAAACCGTTTGTTAACAACTGACCTATCTGTTTATTGTAATAATATTTCTTGAATTTCTTCACTCGCTTTTTTCAAAAGTTCGGTTGTATTGTCTTTGATCTGTTGGGCTTGTTGCCTGATTTCTGTAATATGTTCCGCTATTTCTTTTTGTTTGTCAAGTGGTGGAACTGGGATAGGTAAAGATTTCAATGCGTCTTTCGTTATTCCTGTAACAGTAGCACCTGCAATGAGTTTTTTAATTACAATTTGAGCAGCTTTTGAATTTAGGTAATTGACTAAATAAAAAGGATTTATTTCGGGAATTGGTCGTAGTAAGAATACGTGTTCATTTATATTTTGTCCTGCATAATCTGGTTTATTTATCATACCGACCTTTCCTGTGGTTGCTCCATCTTTAACAAAAAGTATATCATTCAATTTTGTTTCGGTAGAAAGAATTGATTGATGAAATTCCAAAGGAATATATTTTGCCGTCCTTACTTGAACTTCGCAGTAATTATTAACGTGTTCACCGCCCAAACTTAAAATACCTTCGTCATCTTTTGTCGCTCCGCCTTTTGGACGACTTCCGCTTTCAATAAATGAAAGTTGATTACGCAAAATGTCAGTTCTGAAATTAGATGATTTGATTGCGTTTTCAACTTCAATAAAGTAGGCTTGATGAAAAAATGGGTCAAATCTATTCCCCGAAACAGAGTTTATTTTGGTAACAAACATTCTATTCTTCAAAGTATTTTCAGCTGGTTCAGGTAGTTTTATTCCTAACTCTTTCAATAAATAATGGTCAATGCTTGATAGGAGTTTTTCGGCTTCTGCTTCGTTTGTCTTTTTCTGCTCATAGGCTTTTTGATGAATTGCGATTACTTTGTCTTGTATATCAAAATTAGGAATAACCAATTTAATGGAATTAAGCAAATCTATTCCCACACCAGATTGATTATTCCAATTCGTGCAAAGTGTGTAAAAAATTTTTCTCTTTTGATATAAGTTCAAAAGTAACCACAAAAATTTTGGTCTGATTACTTTTTCATCAACTCGTATTCGTGTTATGTGATTTGAATGAAAATAAGTTCCGTCCAAATCAAAGTATGCTGTCTTTCCAACTAATTCTTGGCTATTTGTATTATTAAATAAAATTTCTCCTTTTTGAACAATGTTGTATTTCTTGCATTCTAAAAATTCATTTCCTAAGTAAACATTTCTACCAAATTTCAAATTGCCAAACACATCAAGATTTGTCGGACGAATTTGAATAAATCCATTTTCAGTTAAATCTTGTTCTTCTCTGCCAACGCCAAATCCTGAAATTGTATATTCTGCAACTTCTCGTATTGTTTTTATTTTGTAATTAGTTGTTTTTAGAAAACCAAAAATATTTGAAGCATAATACAATGGGTCAAGTCGTTTTTCAATTTCGCTTTTCTGCAAAATGAAAACTCGGCTTTTGTTGAGTGCTGGTGAAAGTCTGAACTGTGATTTATTTGATTTTTCTGATTGCATTGATTAGTGAGGTTTGAAATTTTTGTTAGTTAATCGTTTGAAATTCAAACTATTTTCTCCAAAATTGATAAGTAAGCCGATTTCAAGATTATAGGCTTCCAAATAATTTATTGCTTGTGCAAAATGCACATCTTCTAATTTTGAAATAGCTTTTAACTCAATATAAATGACTCCTTCAACCAAAAAGTCAACTCGCCTTGTGCCTATTTGCTGTTCTTTATAAAATATGGGCATTTCAAACTCTCTATTGAAAGTTAATCCTGCATCTATCATTTCAATTTCCAAAGCTCTTTGATAAATTACTTCTTGAAAACCATTACCCAAGGCACTATGAACAGACATGGCACATTTTATAATTTTAGAAGTTAGTTCCGAATATTTATACTCTTGTTTAATCATAGTAAATCACTTTAATCATAAAAATCATTGTTCAGTTTTGTTGATGTGAGCAATAAACTTCGCTAACTCATTCCCAATTTCAATCAACTCATTGTTGTTGGTGCTTCTGCCTGTGGCATCATAGCCAATATCTTCGGCTATTGCCATAAAAATAGGGTAGTCGTCCCCTTCGACTTCGCTCAGGGTGCGTTGTTTAGATAAAAAATATTTTTCAGTTAGTTCTTCTTTTAGTGAATTTACTTTATCGGTAAAAGTTGTCTGAACTGTGATTTTTGGGATTTTTATGATTTCATTGATTTCCACTTTACTTGCTTTCGGGTTTTTGGCTTTTGCATCTGCTTCCAATTTCTTTATGGCATCTGCTTTTTCCTTTTCCCATTTCTCAACAGTAGCAATATACTTGTTGTCGGTTTTTACCTGTTCCTTCAATTTTGCTTTTTGGTTGCTGATTTTCTCGGTTTGCTTTTGTTTATGCTTACGCAAAAACAAAACGGAACTTTTTACACCTGCACCATTGGCACTAAAAGCAGTTTGAGGAAGTGAAACAACTGCTACAATGCGAAATTTTTCTTCAATGTTATCACGAACATATTGCAAACTGCTGTTTGTTAAAATGCCGTCAGGAATTACGATTGCCAAATAACCTTGTTCAACTAAAAAATTGTGGCATTGCTCAATAAACAATACTTCCGTAGATTGACTATCACGCAAAGCGGCTTTGCCGCTTGCGGTTATATTTAGCCAATCCAACTCTTTTTTTCCTAAATTGTATTGATGTAAATATGCTTTTTCGGTTTGTTTAATACTGCTTCCGAAAGGTGGATTTGTAATGATGAAATCAAAAGAGTTGTATTTAAACTCTTTGTTTTTCTCTTGCATTACTGTATCTCTCACAAGTCCATCCGATGAAATTACATTGGTGTGTCCGTCATCGTGAATAATCATATTCATTTTGGCAGTTCTGGCAATCTGTTCGTTTATTTCAATGCCGTATAAATTCTTTTCTGCAAAGTCGTGCCAATGGCGGAAATGTTCAACTGTGTTTTCATCGTGAAATTCACTTGCTTGTGTTCGCACTTTATCCAATGCGTAAAGCAAGAAACCGCCACTTCCGCAACTTGTGTCTAAAACTCTTGCTTTATTATCAATAGGCAAACTATCAACTATAAATTTTACGATTGGTCGTGGCGTAAAATATTGTCCGAAGTCGCCACGAAAATAACTGCCCATAAATGTTTCAAAGGCTTTGCCTTTGCTGTCAAGGTCAGTTTTGTTTAAGTTGATACGCTGAAAATATTTTACAATCGTTTGTGCTTCGCTTGCCGTAAGTGAAATATCGTCTTTAAAAACCTCTTTGTCTTTATCAATTTTTCTACCTTCTTCATAAAGTGCCTTTACTCGTTCAAGTAATTGTTGGGGTGTTTCATTACTGAAAATTTGGAAGTCGTAAGGCTCACCTACTTTTCTTGGGTGTTTCTCGTCCCAAATTTTGCAGAAAATAAGTTTATCTAACTCGTCAAATGCAACACTTGGATTTCGTTGTCCACCGCCCCAAAGTGCTTGGTGTGATTGAATGAAAATTTTTGTGAGTTCGCTTTCGCTGATAACTTCTAATTCAAAAAACTTTTGGTTTGCTTCATCATATTTAACTTTGGGTTCTGCAACAGCGATGCCGTTTTCAGTGTTATTCTGCGAAAGTCCGCCTTTCACATATTTGTAAGGTGCAAGTTTTGTAACGCCAAATTGCGGAATATCGGGAATTTCAATTCTGCTTTTTGGTTTTTTGTCGGGAACTTCAAAATATTGGTCTTTGATGTGTGAAGTTGTCCAAACGTATTTTGCACCTTCAGCAACAGCATAGCTGTATGCTTGGTCAACCGCAACGTTAAATTGTTGCTCGGTTATATCTTCCTTTTTGCACTCAACTAAAATGTGTGTTTCTTCACATTCATCGTCAGCATAAACAATGATGTCAGCTTCTTTTGTTTCTGTTCCCATTTGAACAGAAACAAACTGTTTAATGCGTTCAACTGGATAGTTGTATATGAGTGCAAGTTTCAGAAATGTTTCCGCTTGAACTTTTTCTTCTGGATTGTTGTAATTCCGCTTCTTATTTTGGTGGACGTAGGTAATTTGAGTTTTCTCTTCATCAAATTTTATTAGTCCTTTTTTAATGCCCTGTTCTACTAAGCTCATTCATTTCTCCATTAAGAGCATCAATGAAAAACGGTCTGTGCCGGCAGAGTATATTTTGTCCAAAGTGACCCGTCAATATTGTTGGCAACAATGCAAAAATACGAAAATTATCTCCATGATTCTTCAGAATAATATTGTCGAAATACGATAAAAATTAGGATGAAAAATTAAAAAATAATGTTTAGAAAAAATACGACTCTATAGGCACATATTCAGCATATTTCCGCAATACTTGCAATACAGCCCCTAAATCTTTTGGAAGTTCAGCTGCTATTGCAATGCGTTCGTTAGTATCTGGATGAAGCAATGAAAGTGATGCGGCGTGCAATGTTATGCGCGAAATAAGCGGCCGCTCCACTTCGCCTTTTGCTAATTTATATCGTCGTTTAAGTGTCGAAAGCATAAATTCGCCTATTCTTCCATAATCGGGATCGACTAATAAAGGGTGTCCTGTTGCTGCAAGATGAGCGCGAATTTGATGATGTCTGCCCGTTTTTGGGCGACACTCTATAAATGTTGCCACGCGAAAACGCTCAATAACTTTTACTGTTGTGAGCGATTCTTTGCCGCGTGCCGACGGGCGCGATAATCCGGGCTTGCGTTCGTCGGGTATGAGCGGAATATCAATGTCAAATTCATCTTGTTCAATAATTCCGTTTGCTATGGTATTGTAAACTTTTTCGGGAATGCGTTGTTCAAATTGCATGCCTAGATGGCGGTGTGCCTCGGCATTTCTTGCAAAAACCAGAACGCCGCTGGTATCTTTGTCTAATCTATGCACGGTAAAAATTTCCCCATAATCATTGTTGAGCATACCTCGAACATTGGGCAGATCATGGCGATAGCGGTCAGGTAAGGTCAATAAACCGGCCGGTTTGTTAATTGCAATTATTGAATTGTCTTCATAGATAATAAATTCTTGTGCTTTTTTTTTCATAGTTTGCAAGCGATTTTTATAAGAAACACAACGCAGAAGCATATTGCTCTGCAATAAGCGACATTGACGAATTACTTCGATATTTTATGCCGAGAAACATTCAAAATACCACTTATATTTCTGTTGCTCTGCCTTTGCCGGTTCAACGTCTATTCATCTATTCGATAGCCAATGCTCCTTCCGACAACATTGTCGGACGACGAATTTTAGTACCTTTTGGCAAACGCTCTCTTACTGGAATTATTGTTGCAGCCGGCGAGGAAGCAGAGTCAGAATTTGAAGTGCGCAAAGCGATTGAGATTTTAGACGACGCTCCTATATTTAATCAAAAACTGTTAGAATTTACCAAGTGGACGGCTGATTATTATTTTGCATCATGGGGCGAAACGTTGAAAGCTGCATTGCCTCAGGGCATGACCCCGCGCGACGTTCTGCGAATAAAAGTGATGCCGGTTGTAACTGATGAAATGATATTTGAAATGGCAAAAAAAGCACCTAAACGCGCTGCCGTATTGCAAGAACTGAAAAAACATACAGGCGATGTAACGATAGGATATTTGGAGAAAAAAATTAAAAATGCCTCGATTGCCGAGCAAATTTACACACTTGAAAGGGCAAAGCTAATTTTATGTGAGCGCACGATAGAGGGCGAAGCGCGGCCCAAAACTCGCAAGGCTGTTGCAATCAACGAAGAAACATTAAGCACGCAAGAACAGTTCAGAGAAGCGTTAGATATTCTTGACAAGAAAGCGCCAAAGCAAGCTCTGGCATTGAGCCATATCTATTTGTATCACCGCCGAAATCACGGCGAGCCGATTGCCATTGCCGACATAGTCCAAGAGTTAAAAATTAGTGAGCAAGCCATCGTTCAGCTTGCTGCAAAAGGATATTTGCGGATTTCAACGCGAGAGGTGATACGCAGCGAAGTTATCGGAAATTCGCGGCTTGCTGAGCGTGATGAGTCCACTCTCGCTCTATCGGCCGAACAAGAGCACGCAGCGAGAAAAATCTCGGAATCCATTACTTCTAATAAGCATAAAACATTTCTATTGCATGGAGTTACTGGAAGCGGCAAGACATTGGTATATTTCCATGCAATCAAACAGGCAATGTCTGTTGGCAAAAATACTTTGTTGCTTTTGCCGGAAATATCATTAACTCCTCAGCTTACCGACAGATTTAGAGCGGCATTCGGCGATAATATTGCCGTTTTGCACAGTCGCATATCTGCTGGCGAACGTTTTGATCAGTGGCGGCAAATTGCAGCTGGCAAAATAAAAATCGTAATCGGCGCCCGCTCCGCCATATTTGCGCCTATCGAGCGCTTGGGTCTTATTATCGTTGATGAAGAGCATGAGCCATCCTACAAGCAAGAATCGCCAGCACCTCGCTATAACGCTCGCGACTGTGCCATTGTTCGTGGAGGCATGGAGAGCGCAGTTGTTGTGCTTGGCTCTGCAACTCCCTCGATGGAGAGCATATATAATGCCTCTACAGGCAAATATCATTTGTTGAAAATATCATCTCGCGCCGATGATGCAAAAATGCCTGAAATACGCATAATCAATATGCAGGAAGAACGCAAACGAAAATTTATTCTCAAATCTTTCTCACAAGATTTGCTTGATGCAATTGCTTTAAGAATCAGTAAAAAAGAGGG
Source organism: Chlorobiota bacterium (assembly GCA_039810485.1). GTDB lineage: Bacteria > Bacteroidota > Ignavibacteria > Kapaibacteriales > UBA961 > JADZAA01. The sequence continues at coordinate 17,953 of JBDHXA010000029.1, forward strand.
TGTGATATTATTTCATAATCGGCGGGGATTTTCTTCACTTTTAGAATGTGACGACTGCGGGGCAATATCCAAATGCACAAATTGCTCGGTTACGCTTACATATCACAAAACTGCCCGTCAATTGCGCTGTCATTATTGCGGATTTGCGCGAATTGCGCCGAATGCTTGTGAAGTATGCGGTGGAATGACTATGCGAGAAATAGGCGCTGGAACGCAGCGCATTGAGGAGGAACTTGCGCAACTTCTTGAAATGCGCGGGCTTAAGGCGCAGATTGCGCGCTTGGACGCAGACACAACTGCGAAGCGAGGGTCGCATCGCGCAATATTGCACGATTTTGCTTCTGGCAAAACCGACATTTTAGTTGGAACTCAAATGGTTGCAAAGGGCTTGGATTTCAATCGCGTTACACTTGTAGGCGTGATGAACGCGGATTTGCAATTATTTATGCCCGATTTCCGCGCATCCGAACGCACTTTCCAACTTTTAACGCAAGTAGCAGGACGAGCAGGGCGAAGCGGCGATTATCGAGGCGAAGTGTTAATTCAAACATCGCATCCAGATCATCAGGCAATTCTTGCAGCAGTATCAGGACGCTACGATCATTTTTATGGCGATGAACTGCAATTGCGCAAGGAGGCATATTATCCGCCTTTTACAAGGTTTGTAACTGTCGAATTTTCTGGATCAAGCGAAGAGAAAGTGCATGAGCAAGCATTGAAATTTGCATATTATCTTCCTAAAAATCAATCGCTGTTAATTCTCGGACCGACAGTTCCTACAATTTGGCGCTTACGGTCACAATATCGCCGATTTTTAATAATTAAAAATATTAAACATGCAGATCCTGCGGGAGAGCAGCTGCGTCATGCACTGCGGTCTACCTACGGAAATTATCAGCAAAATGCAGCGGTTTCTACAGTAAGAGTTAATATTGACATTGATTCATTTGGCGGCTTGTAAATAATGATTAAAAATATGTTTAATTGAATTAGTTCTTATCATTCATTCAAATAAATGCTTTGTAATTAAATTAACTTTTGCAGCAATATATAAACGGCTATATGAAAACTGAAGTATCATCAGCAGAAGAAGAAGCGTTTTGGAGCAGAACGCCGAATGAAGCAATGGAGCAGTTAGGCGTTACAATGTCAGGCCTTGCTTCATCCGAAATTGAAAATAGGCAAAAAAAATACGGAAAAAATTCACTAAAAAAGTCATCAGATATTTCTGCAATACTTCTTTTTTTAATGCAATTTAAAAGCCCTCTTACCATTTTATTAATTGCCGCTGCCATCCTCTCTGTTTTTTTAGGCGATCATACAAATGCAAATATCATTTTTGCCATTGTATTTATCAGCAGTGCATTAGGATTTTGGCAGGAAAAAGGAGCGTCCGAAGCTGTAGCCGAGTTGTTGAAAATGGTGCAAATACGATGCTTGGCTCTGCGCGACGGAAATGAAAAAGAAATACCGGTTGATGCGGTTGTTCCGGGCGATATTGTGCGGCTTGCAGCAGGCGATATTGTTCCGGGCGATGGACTTATAATTAAAACTCAAGGGTTGTTTATTGATGAGGCGGCATTTACTGGAGAGAGCTTCCCCGTAGAAAAAAACGTGGGCATATCGTCTTTCGACACACCGCTTGCCAAGCGCTGCAATGTCGTTTATATGGGCTCGCATGTGATAAGCGGTTCTGCTTTAATATTGATTGCAGCCACCGGTAAAAATACAGAATTTGGTAAAATATCATCGCGTTTGGCGATTAAAGCTCCTGAAACTGACTTTGAAAGAGGAATCCGTCGCTTTGGCTTTATGTTGATGGAAGTTACTCTATTATTCACAGCAATAATCTTTGCATTAAATGTGTATTTGCATAAGCCGGTGTTGGACTCTTTTATGTTTTCATTAGCTCTTGCCATTGGCTTTACTCCGCAGCTGCTGCCTGCAATTATCACGATAAATTTATCAAAAGGTGCTCGCGAAATGGCCAAAAAGAAAGTAATCGTAAAACGTTTGGCAGCCATCGAAAATTTTGGCGGCATGAATGTGCTTTGCTCTGATAAAACAGGCACGGTTACTCTTGGCAAGGCAAATGTAAAGGACGCTATTGACGCGCTCGGAAATTCTTCGGGAAAAGTATATTATTATGCTTGGCTGAACGCTTCGTTGCAGAGAGGATTCCATAATCCAATGGATACCGCCATCTGCGAGGGTTATGCCGGTGAAAAAACTAAGTGTGAGGCATTTGCGGAAATACCTTATGATTTTATACGAAAGCGTCTGTCTGTTTGCGTTGCAATTGATGGACAACCGATGACAATAACAAAAGGCGCGGTAAATACGATGTTGGAAATTTGCACTATGATTGAATTATCTGACGGATCTGTAGAGCCAATCGAAAATCATCGAGCAGAAATAATGCAGCAATGTCAGACCTTAGGGAATCAAGGACTTCGCGCGCTGGGAGTTGCCTATAAGCATATTTCTATGGGCAATTTTACGATTACCGATGAAAATAATATGACATTCATAGGGTTTATCGTTGTTTTTGATCCGCTGAAACATGATGCTATGCAAGCAGTTAACGATTTGAATGAATTGGGAGTTTCGATTAAGATAATTACTGGCGACAATGAATTGGTTGCAAGAAATTTGATGAAGCAATTAGGCAATGAAAATCCCGCCGTTGTAACCGGCAGTCAAATGTTGCAGTTAAGTGACAGAGCTTTTTTTCATCAAGCGCAGCAAGCGCATATATTTGCGGAAGTCGACCCAAATCAAAAAGAGCGTATTATTTTAACCTTGAAAAAGAATGGCAATGTTGTTGGTTTTATGGGCGATGGCATAAACGATGCTGCTGCTCTTCATGCCGCTGATGTGGGCATATCTGTGGATTCTGCTGTTGATGTTGCCAAAGAAGCTGCCGATATAGTGCTTTTGACATCCGATCTAGATGTGTTGAAAAACGGCATTATAGAAGGTAGAAAAACATTTGCCAATACTTTAAAATATATTTTCATGGCTACGAGCGCAAATTTTGGCAATATGTTCAGCATGGCTGGAGCGTCTCTTTTTCTATCGTTTTTGCCTCTGCTGCCCAAGCAAATACTTTTTACGAATCTACTGACAGATTTTCCTGAAATTACTATTGCCAGCGACAGAGTGGATGCAGTCAGCATTTCGAAGCCAATTCGATGGGATTTGAAATTTATAAAACGTTTTATGATCATTTTTGGAGCATTGAGCTCGGTGTTTGATTACTGCACTTTCGGTTTGCTTCTTCATGTGATGAATGCAGATGAAAAGTTGTTTCAAACTGGCTGGTTTGTTGAGTCGGTTGTGTCTGCAGCTTTAATTGTATTGGTTGTGCGCACACGCTTGCCATTTTTTCGCAGTTTGCCGGGAAAATATCTTGCAACAGCCACTATTGTGGTTGTAGTATTTACGCTTGCAATACCTTTTTTTCCTTTGCGTTCGCTTTTTGAATTTATTCAGCTGCCGGCAATATATTTTATGTGGATAACGCTGATTGTGGCGGCATACATAATATCAGCCGAAATAATAAAGAAATGGTTTTACAAATCAATTCACACGTAAATTACTATGGCTTGCATGCCAGAAAACAAAATATGCTAACTTAAAAATATAATTTGACTTGCATGAATGTAATTGCAATGCAAATAAACAAACATAATTGTAAAGTACAAACTGTTGTTTGGATCAAATAAAAAAGGCATTATTTTATTACAAATAATGCCTTTGTTTAATTTAATACAGTTTATGAAATATTTATGCTCCGGCGGCCTTCTTTAATTCAGCAATGGTCATGGATTTTGGGCGCACAATCGGAGAACCGATCATGCGATGGAAAAGAATTTGCGAGCATATTCCCATAGCGCGTGATACGCCGAACATAACGGTGTAAAACTCAAATTCTTTCAAGCCGTAAGAATAAAGCAACGCTCCTGAAGCGGCATCAACATTTGGCCAAGGGTTTTTTGCTTTGCCTTGCTCGCGAAGCACATCGGGGACGATTTTGAATATTTTCTGCACGATTTGCACGTTTTCATCTTGAATATTATGCTGTTCGGCAAAACGATGGAATGCTGTAAATCGCGGATCTGTAACGCGCAATACTGCATGGCCATAACCTGGAATTACTTGTCCGCTATTGAGCCGATTCCATGCAAATTCACGAATTTGCTCGTCTGTAGGAACGCCTCCAAAATGGTTGCGAACATCAATTATAAAGCGCAAACATTCTTGATTTGCTAATCCGTGAAGCGGTCCTGCCAAACCATTTAAGCCAGCGCTAACGGCGTAATACGGATCGGACAAAGCCGAACTGACAGTATGAGCTGTCATTGCACTGACATTGCCGCCTTCGTGATCGCTGTGAAGCACTAAATACAGGCGAATAAGTTCGATAAATTCAGGCGCGTTTGTAACGCCAAGCATTTTTGCAAAATTGGCTCCCCAATCGAGAGTGGCGTCAGGAGCAATACGAGTGCCTTTATTGAATCTCAAGCGGTAAATTCCGGCAGCCAGTCCGGTTATAGAGCCGAGAAGCGCAATAGAGTCCTCTAGAGTCGCCTCCCAAAGTTTATCTTTCGATGCTCCTTGGTCATAAGCACGGCGAAAAGACGACTCGCGCTCCAGCGCCATAAGTCCTGCGCTGAGCATCGCCATCGGATGCGAATCACTAGGCATTGCTGCCAATACATTCCAAAGATAGTCAGGCAGTTTTGCGTGTGCAGCGAATGCATAGCGCAATTCTTCACGCTCGGCGTCGTTTGGAAGAGAGCCGGTGCAAAGCAAAAAGAAAATGTCTTCCGGAAGATATGACGTTAATTCAAGAATTGGAATATTTCTAATGCGTAATCCTTCATCGGGCGAAACGGACGAAGTTTCACATAGCAAAGCCGGCACTGCGCGCATGCCGCCGAGAACCTGCTCCACGGCAACAGAAGAAATTTTTGTGTCGCCATGATCTTTAAGCAGTGATGTCCGTTCGTTGCGCAGTTCAGGCAACAATACTTGTAATTTTGTGATAAATGATTGCATTGTAATACAATTATATGTGAAACAAACTTTTTGTCAGATTATGTCAAAACGACAATATGAACGCAATGCTTCAGGAACAGAAATATGTCCGTCTTCTGTTTGATAATGTTCTAGTATAGCCACCATAAGCCGAGAAGTTGCTAAGCCACTGCCATTGAGAGTATGGGCAAATTCAGGTTTTTCGCCGTGAGTGCGGAAGCGAATGTTAGCTCTTCGCGCTTGGAAAGCTTCAAAATTAGAGCAGCTTGAAACTTCAAGCCATTTTTGTTCGCATGGCGACCATGCTTCAAGATCATACGTTTTTGCGCTGCCAAAGCTGGTGTCGCCCGAACATAGCAAAATAACGCGGTATGGAATATTGAGCACTTTTAAAATGTCTTCAACATCAACCACAAGCGATTCCAATTCGTTGTATGAATTGTCTGGGTGGGAAAATTTTACTAACTCTACTTTGTTAAATTGATGAACACGCAGAAAACCGCGTGTGTCTTTGCCATAGCTTCCAGCTTCGCGGCGAAAACATGCAGAATAACCGCAGTATTTTTTAGTCAAATCGACAGATTCAAGCATATCGTCGCGATGGAAATTAGTAATTGGCACTTCAGCCGTTGGAATTGCATAGAGATCGTCTTCAGCGCACCGATACATATCCTCAGCCATTTTAGGCAATTGTCCTGTCCCTCGCATCGAAGCGGCATTAACGAGAAACGGAGGCATTATTTCAGAATATCCATGATTGTCAAGATGAAAATCAAGCATAAAGTTAATAAGCGCTCGTTCGAGCGTAGCGCCTTTTCCGGTGTAAAAGCCAAAACCGCTGCCGCTGACTTTTGCGCCTCGCTCAAAGTCAAGCAATCCCAATTCTTTGGAAATATCCAGATGATTTTTACGAAAATCTTGAGCAATACATTCGCCATTACGACGCACTTCCACATTGTTTTCAGCGCTTCTTCCTACGGGAACACTTGTGTGAAGCATATTAGGGACACGCAACAGAATCTGCTCAACGTCATTCTCCACTTCGCGCAACTCGTCGTCGTAACCCTTGATTTTGTCAGATACAACACGCATTTCCTCAATCAGCGCCGAAGCATCTTGCCTGCTTTTTTTGAGTTGTGCTATTTGGAGCGACACTGCATTGCGTGTGCTTCGGAGTGACTCTACATCTTGAATGATTGTGCGTCGTCGCGCATCTAATGAAAGTAATTTTTCTATGTCAGCCGTCTCGTTTTTGTTGCGAGTGTTATAAATAACAGCATCCGGATTTTCCCGGATAAATTTCATGTCAAGCATGAGGCATACTTTAATCGTAGGTATATTTTCAAGCAAAATTACGGATTTTTCGGCAGAAATCGGCAGTAGATTGAATGTATTTTACAGGGCGGTTCAACTTGATATTAACTTGCAGAAGAAGCTAAAATTTTACGGGCAATGGCGGATATGTCGCCTGCGCCGAGAGTAATCAGCATATCGCCTTCAGTGAGAATATCTTTCAAAGCTATTGCGGCTTTATTTTTGTCGGGAATATATCTCACAGAGCGATGTCCGTATTTACGAGCTGCATCAGCTATCATTTCACTGCTTATTCCTTCGATAGGCAATTCTCGAGCGGGATAAATATCAGTGATAATCAAAATGTCGGCATCGTCGAATGACTGTGCAAATTCGCGATAAAAATCTCTGGTGCGGCTGTAAGTATGCGGTTGAAATACGGATACAATTCTCCGTTTCCAACCGTTGCGTGCTGCTGCAAGAGCTGCCCGTACTTCTGTTGGATGATGTGCATAATCGTCAACAACCAATACGCCATTTACTTCGCCAAGTATCTCAAAACGACGATAAACGCCGCTAAACTCTTGCAATGCTTCGCAAATTGAGCTGAAAGGAATGCCGAGTTCGCAGCCGACTGCAACTGCCGCCATGGCGTTTTTAATATTATGCAGACCGGGCACTTGCAGTGTTACATTGCCTAAATACTCGCCATGTCGCAACACTTCAATTTTTGAAGTTCTTTCTTCCTGCACGATGTTGGCTGCACGATAGTCAGCAAGTGGCGACAGACCGAATGTAACTGTTTTTTTTCCGATTTCACTAAGAATTGATCTTGCTCCCGCATCATCTAACCCAAGTGCGGCAAAGCCATAGAAAGGCGTTTTATTTGCAAATTCAATGAAAGCCTTTTTTACTTCATCCTCTGTTCCGTAAATATCAAGATGCTCTGCTTCGATATTATTTATAATTGCGACTGTCGGCAATAATTGCAGGAATGATCGGTCGTACTCATCAGCTTCCACCACAGTCCATTTGCCGCCGCCTAATCTAGCATTTGTGCCGCCCAAGCCTCGGAGTCGCCCCCCAACTAAAACAGTAGGGTCGAAACCTGCTTTGATAAGCGTAAGGCCGCAAAGGGAAGTAGTAGTGGTTTTTCCGTGAGTGCCCGCAATCGCAAGGCAATAATTCAGACGTGAAACTTCGGCCAGCATTTCAGCGCGCCGGATTATCGGTATTGAACGCTCTTTTGCCGCAACTACCTCGACATTTTCATTGACTTTTACCGCGCTAGAATAGACGACAACTTCAGCTCCGGCAATGTGATGAGCATCATGACCAATGTAAATTTGCGCGCCAAGCGAGGATAGATAGTCGGTAATTTCAGATCGGACAGCGTCGGAACCGCTAACAATAAACCCTTGGCTGAGCAAAATTTCAGCGATGCCGCTCATGCCGATGCCGCCTATGCCGACAAAGTGTATTCGAGAAACAGATGAAAACATAAGAAATTAAGAAAGGTTATTTAACTCTGTCATAAGCTGCAGTGGCAAAAAAGTTGATTAGAAATTAATAACGGATTACAAAAGATAAATGCTGTCCTCAAAAATGTCAAATGAAATTTTTGAGCATATATCGAAAATGGATTTATTAAAATATTTTGATGCATACTGTTTTTTCCATTTAAATTTATCGCTTATAGACCTAAAAACGACCGATCTAGAACATTCATCACTTGAAAATGAGCAAAAAATACATTACCGCTCGTATTTTTCTGTTTTGAAGTAAAGCAGTACTTTTCGGGTAGAGTAAGTGATTGCAGAACAATAGTATGCAAGTATAGAATTCGACGATGCAGTAATATAATTGACATTTCCTTGCAAAATAATAAATGAGCCCACTCCGAAAAGGTATTTTATAAAAATTGCAGACGAAAGATTCGCTGTTTTTCAAAAAAACATCTCTTCTAAGAGCTAAAAAAGTCGCTTTTTTGCCGTTTTTCTCTTATAAAACGAGTAAAAACTGTACATTTTCACCATGTTTTCTTTGATTTGAAATATATCCGACTTTTCGGAGTGGGCTCATAAATTGAATTAAAGGTAATCTACGCCTTGACTTTTATTCTCCTCTTGCGAAGCAATGCGTAACTTTCTGCTTCAAATAGAAAATGACGCGCGATTGGAAGAGAAAATGGGCTTGAATAATCTAGGCGTTCAGGATGCCACTGCACTCCCAGCAAAAATCCCTTGCCACCAGGATCGCTCCATTCTGCTGCCTCGATAATGCCGTCAGAAGATGAGCCGGCCAAGGATAATTGCTCGGATAATATCGCTACTGCCTGATGGTGAGCACTATTCACAAGACCTGAAGCCGAGCGACAGATTTTTTTTATCAATGAACCTGGCGCAACCTCAATTGTATGAAAGCTGTCGTTTCCCTCAATAGAGCGATGTTCAATATCACTTAGTATATCACGGGGTATGTCAATTATTAGCTGCGCTTCAAGCGCAACGTTAAAGATCTGTAATCCGCGGCAAATGCCGAGAATTGGCATTTTAAAATCACGCGCTTGCTCGAATGCCTCAAATTCTATTGCGTCGCGCTCGTCCGAAATAATGCACTCACCAGATCGTTCCGCCTGATTGTATTTTTCAGGGTTAATATCCGGTCCGCCAGTAAAAATAATTCCGTCGCTTGTTGCAATTGCATGACTGCGCTCTTCTGAGCTCATTGTCCAAAGATCCAAGACGCATCCGACAGATCCGGCTGCTTTCAACCACTTTTCATATAACGTATACTTTTGTGCTCCATTACCTTTTGTCAAAATAATTTTTGGTAGATATTCCATTAGCAAGTGTCATTAATCAAAAAAATTACTCAATCAAAGACGCAGAATGTTGCTTTGTATTACTCGTTAGCGAAGTATAGTCATTCTTTTAACAATTTTTTGAGTTGATGTTTGCAGCACAGCATAATAAACTCCAGCAGAAAGTTTATCTAAGTTCATGCTAATGATATAAGCTCCTCTTTGCACAATTTCATCGAAAGGAGTTATGACTTTGCTTCCTGTCATATCAAGAATATGAATTGTTACAGAGCCATCTTCGGGTGTGGAAAATTCGAAAGAACTATTTGAAGTATATATTGGGTTCGGATTTATCTTCAATGCCAATGCTGTTTGCGATGGCATATAGAATCGCTTTCCGCCGGCCGGACACACTTTTATTTTAATTCCTCCATTGTTCACAAGGGGAGAAGCAGCACAATATTTCCATGTAAATCCATTGATTTCAATAATAGTTGTATCTGAAGTCCCAAGTGTGGCGATAAACTTGAGAATTGTTAATGTGTCGTGTGATAATTGATGACCGGCAATATTTATTGTTTGTTGAATGCGCGGAATATTCGGACGAAGCGAATCGGCCAAAGGCGTTAATACAGTTCCATTATAAGTAATAGCGGTTGAAAATTGCCTGTCAGAGCTTTCAAGCGTGCCCGCGGGATAGCGGACTAAAAGCGGAATTGAAATTGTATCTCCCGGCATAACATCAAATTGTGTAGCAGCAGCATTCACTTGAGCAGGTCCGCCATCTTCACAAATGCCTTCACCTGTTAGAAGCGATACTTCTGGAGCTCCTGGCTCGTTGTAATCAAAAACTATTCGCCCGCTTGTTCTGCCAATTCGAACAGGAGCAAATCGAAGATTCATAGCTCTTGAGCTATCAGCAAATAATACAAATCCTGCTGGCGGATCAAGCATGATAAATTGCGTTTTATCTGGTCCGTCGCTTGCAACTCCTGTGATTGCAAGATCTTCCGTGCCAGAATTTTTCAAAATTACCCGTACTAACGTATCTTTGACATTTCCTAAAAATACTTTGCCAAAGTCGACATTTTTAACAACTTGCAATCCAATAATAATTCCTTCGCCTTGAATAGTATATTGAACTATATCGGATGTTGTTTGAATATTTATTGTTGCAGATCGTTTCCCGACACTTGTAGGTGTAAAGTTAAATTCCACTGCATGTTTTTCTCCGGGCAATAAAACAAAAGGAGCATCGCCGGATAGAACAGAGAATTCACTGGCGCGCAGACCGGAAAATGATATGCCGGTAATCTGAACCGCTGCATTGCCGGTGTTTTCGATAAAATACTGCACGACAGAATCTTTGCTCATTCCAACTTGCATTTTTCCCATATCGACGTTTTGAGCAATAACGCCTGAAGTTACAATAGCCCACACATTGTCCGAAGTATCTGCTTGAATTGGAGAAGACAGTTGCGACAAATCCCAAATAATCACGGAGCTATCGCTGCTTGCCGTTGCAAAATACCGCCCGTCTCGACTAAATGCCACTGCATTGATAGTATCCGTATGTCCGTAAAGATTTCTATAAAACTGTCCGTCCTGAAGCGTCCATAATGTTGCCGGTGCTTTGCCGTTTGGCGATAATTGTGTGCTTCCGGCAGCAACATATTTATTATTAGCACTTATGGCAGTTGTTTTGTATCCAACTCCTAAAACATTGCGCTCTGCTGCTGGCTGCACATTCCACAAAGCAACGCGGCCATTTTGATCAACTGTGGTTGATTGTTGCTCGTCAGAAGAAATCGCGGCAGAAAGTACAGAATTTATATGCGGCAATGTGGAATAGGTTGTAACAGAAGGAGTTGGACTTGGATTAAAATTCCAGATTCGAGCAATTCGCTGAGCGGTTCCGGCTCCTATAAATTTTGTGCCTGACGGCGTGAATTGCATTGAAACTATTGGCGAGCCAATATTAGCAATCGAAGTCATTCCGAAAGAAGAAGAGGTCAGTGTTGCTGCAAATAATGTATTGCCTCCAAACAAAGCCAATACTATGCTGTCGTTGGCGCTGAAAGCTGGTTTTCCGGAATATCCTATATTTCCATTATTTCGAACTAATGCTCCAGTTTGCGGATTAAAAAGTTGCATTTGCCCCGAAGTGTTGATAAATGCTAGGAATTGTTCGTTAGGGCTTAGAGCAAAAGAACGTATTTGATTTGGCGAGTATTGTCGTAGCATCTGCCCATTTTGCACTGAAAATTGTCTGGCTTCACCGCGTCGTGTTAAAGTGTAGATTCTTTGTCCATCAGGTGAAAATGCAATATCAGTAACAGCATCATTATGAGGGATCTGAAAATATAAGCCGTCGGTTTGATCGTATTGGGTGGCAAGCAACAAGCAATTATCGCTGGGTGTATTGGGGACGCGCCAAGGAAGTGAAAGACCGGTTGCATTATTTGTAATATTGAGCCACGTTTTGCCTTTATCAATGCTGTATTTCAGTACAACTTCTTCATTAGGCAATACGCCTTTCCATTTTAAAACGGTATCAGAATTAACCAAAAACTCTTCGCCGCCGTTTGGGTGAACAACTTTAAGCGTTTTTTCGTGTGGCTTCTTGCGCGGATATCCGGCTGTCAGCATTGGCATTGTAGTAATGCAGCCATCACTTTCAATGAGAAGTTCGGCGTACGATCGCAGTGAATCGGGCGCAGTATAACGCACCGTTACACTATAAAAACTATTTGGGGGAATTGTAACTAATGGAGGAACATTTCCTGACACAATACTCCATTCTGACGGTGATATTGAAAGGTGGTTAATTGTTATAGGTTTCGCTCCGGTTTGCAATGTGATTATTGTATCTCGCGATGTACCGGGAGGAACGCCTCCTAACTGAACTGATGAAGGAACTGCCGTAAGCTGTGAAAGCGAAGTTGCAGGCACATTATATTGCACGGTGTCGCGCACTTTTTGAGGCAGCCATTCGATTATCGCTTCTCGACTAAGATCGCACGCAGGATCTGTAAGCCATTCAATTGTGCATGGCTTTATTCCTTGTACTGAGTTTAATATAGAACGATAAATGCGAGCTGCCTCATCGGGTGTATCAACGTATTCAAACCACGCTCCCCCAGTTTGTTCGGCGATATTTTTTAATGTTGCTGGCATGCTCAGCCGCACTGTAATGCAATAAATGGCAACATTAGCAGCTTGTGCTGCAGCTATAGCGGCGGCTTGATTGGATGTTGCCTGAAAGTCGTAGCCATCAGTAAGAAGTATCACCACTCTTTTGTTTTTACCACGAACTGACACCGGAATTCCGCCGTTTGGCGGAGTAACTAGAGCTGCGGTATAACTTGTTCCTAATCTGGGGATTAGTCCGCTTACTGCGTTTCGTAGCGCAGAGCGGTCTGTCGTAAAATCTTGGTTAAGATAGCTGTCATCGTCAAAACTAGTTACGGCACATTCAGATATGTTCAAGTCAATATTATCAATCCAAGCATTTGCGGCAGCTTGTGCAATGCTTAATCCTGTATAACCGTTAGAGCCAAGAAAGCTCATTGATCGAGAAATGTCAATAACAAGAACTGAGGAAATAGGCACGCTCGCGCCCACAGGCGGACAATTTAACAGCGTGATAGGTCGAAACTTGCTATTTTCAGTTACGTTGAAATCTGATGCTGTTGCGCCTGAAAGAGGATTGCCTGTAACATCAAATAATTGTAAACTTGCGCGTATTGTCGGATAATTTGTGACATCTGGCACACCAATTAGTAATGACTGCGCCGAAGCATTTATGTAAATTGTCAATAAAATAAAAAGCGCGACAATCCTTGCTAGTATAGTAATTTTCATAGCTTTGATTAATATGGTTGAAAACAATAAACGCTAAGTATATTTGTATATGCATCGAAGAATAATGTGCTTTCTCTCATATATTATAGCTTGTTTAAGGCAGAAAGTTTTGTGTGAAAGTTGATGTATGTCTCTCTAAGAACCGATGTATATTAAAGACGTTACAAACCAAGCAGAATCAATAATCGGTAGAAATCTAAATATTAGTATATTAGCGTGATAAATGGTGTTCGCGATAAGTCAATTTGCAATATTTTGTAATAAAACCGTATCTTTGCGCTTCATTTTTGCATCTTTTCAGTAAAATAATGAAATTTCTGCTCGGCATATTCTTGTTGTTAGGTTTGATAATTCCTACAACAGATTCTCTCTTCGCACAAGATGACGATTTGGACAAATTATCTTTCGAAGAAACTCCCTTAACAGATGAAAAAACACCATACTTTGCTGTTGGCGGAGGATTTATAGGAACGTGGCATTTCACAAATTTTGACGAATTACAAAAGAACATCCGACTCAATGATTATGGCACCAATGATTTAAAATCACCGATTTTTCTAACAGGCGCTCACGGCTTTGTTGCGATACCTTTTTTAACGAATTTTCGCATAGGAGTTTTTGGTGCTACTGGTGGAAAACAAAGTTCGCTTGTGGCATACGATACAACCCGCACATTAGACTACACATTAAGCTTTACCGGTCTTTCGATTGATTATGCAATTCAGTCAACAAGAAAGCTAACGATACTTCCCGGAGTTTCTGCCGGCTATGGCTTAATTTCAATTGAAACAGCTCAAACATTGGGAACTCGCGATTATTTAACAGAATTAGGCAAATCTACAAATCCTAATAATTTTTATAATAAACTAACCGGCGGCTTTGCTTTTGTACAGCCAAATTTGAATATTGAATATGCTGTTACTGCATTTTCGTTAGTTCGCGTGAATGCAGGTTATATGCTTGGCTTTATGGGAGATTGGCGTGCTGATCGCTCTTCATCGGCAGTAGTAAACGTGCCAAAAGGCATAAATTCCAATGGCTTAACCTTGCAGTTTGGTTTGTTTGTAGGGCTGTTCAATTAAAAGTGTTGATTTTTTAAGGGCCTATAACTCAATTGGTTAGAGTAGCGGACTCATAATCCGTTAGTTGGGGGTTCAAGTCCCTCTGGGCCCACAAAAGCCGAACAGTAATGTTTGGCTTTTTTTATTTAGGACGATCATTTATCTGAATAAGCAAACGCAAATATGAGCGACAAATCATCATCATTGAATATTGTGCATATTGTTAATGGCAAAATATTCCATTATTCCACTATCGCCATAATTATCATCGCCTGCATTATTATAGGCGTTGAAACTAATCGCGAATTTTATGCAATTCACTATTGGTGGCTGCATCTTTTAGACAGGATTGTGATTTCTTTGTTCGCTGTTGAACTAATAATGCGTTATATTGCTGAAGTTAAAACTTCTGAAGCAATCGGTTCGGCTAAATATCTGACTTTTTTTACAGATGCTTGGCACATTATTGATATCATTGTCGTTCTTGTTTGTTTAATACCCCAACACACTGAATATTTAGCTGTTTTACGCACCTTAAGAATACTTCGTGTTTTTCTGCTTGTTGATGAGCTTCCGCGCCTTAAAATTCTTGTTAACGCTCTTATAAAAAGCATTCCTTCAATGAGCTATGTTCTGTTGCTATTGATGCTTCATTTCTTTGCATACAGCGTTATTGCCGTCGAATTATTCGGTGTTACGAACTTGGCTCAATTCGGCAATATTGGCTCATCTCTCACAACTCTTTTTCAAGTAGTTACAGGTGATGGCTGGGGAGAAATTATGGAAACCGTGATTCAGAACGATAAAACCATACCTCCGGTTGTCATCACGTTATACTTTGTTTCTTTTATAATCATTGGAGCAATGATAGGGTTAAATCTTCTTATTGGAGTATTGACTAATGAAATAGCCGATGTAAAAGCAGAGGATGAGCGTCAGAAAAGGTTGGAAAAACAGATGAAAAGCCAAGAATCTGTTGATACTTATATTGCAGTTCTAGAAGACCAAATAAATCATATCTCGTCTACTCTTGCAGAATTAAAAGCATTGCGAAATAAGAAGTAGAGAATGTGCAATAAACAAAAAAACGCTAATTCCACGCATGCAATATAAATACTTGGCATGGGGTTATCTAAAACCAAAATTAGCTTTTTAATCTCTTACCAAAAGCCCAATTCTATCTGGGCCTCTTCGCTCATCATTGACTTATCCCAAGGCGGATCGAATGTTAGCTCTACATGCGTGCTTTTAACATCGGGAATACATTGTACTTTGTGTTCTACTTCGTTGGGAATCATTCCTGCTGCAAAACAGCCTGGCGAAGTTAGCGTCATTACAATATCAACATGATTATCATCTGATACCGTTACAGAGTAAATTAGTCCGAGCTCATAAATATTCACGGGGATTTCTGGATCGTAAACGGTTTTAATGGCTGCAATTGCTTGGTCTCGCAGCAAGTCAAATGTGGATAGATCAGGCATGAGAAATTATGGAATATATATCTTAATTTATGAGCCCCCTCTTAAAAGGGTGTTTATTTTATTGAAGGAAGTTAAAATAAAGATAATAAAATTCTTTATT
>JBDHXA010000030.1:0-32153 GCA_039810485.1 Chlorobiota bacterium
TGTTGTACAACCTCTAAGATAATTAGAGTTACTTAATTTGCCCTCTTTCTATAAACGTTTAGGACGCTATTGATTCTTTGATAATATTTTGCTATTTACTTTAAAAGTGTGTGCATATTCGAATCTTATTGGCGAAGCTCTTTGATTTACATTTAGTCTTCTTCAATGTCATCATCCATGTTGCTCCGTACAATACGAAAAATATGTCTTATAAATCCAGCGATAAGATAGAGCATCATAGCCGGAAATATAGCAATGCCTTTTGTAATTATGGCTGCTATAATCGCAGCTACAATCATTATCGAAAATAACGGACGCTGCCGCAACGATTTAGGTGTAAATCTCGGCATATTTTCAAATTGCACGCGGCTAATCATAGCCAGCGACACAATTATCGTTACAAAATAATATAAAGCAGGGTTTAGATTTAATGGCAATAGTTTCGACGGTTCAAAAAATACAGCATAAGAAAGAAGTGAAATAGCTCCGGCAGGTATTGGCATTCCGGTAAAATATTGCTTGTCGGCATAGCCCGTCAATTCAGCATTGAATCTTGCGAGGCGATAGATGCCTGCAAGAGCAGGAAGCGAAGCCAGCAGCAGACCGATATCGCCAATCGGCTGAAAATACAGTTTATAGAGCATGAATGAAGGAGCTACGCCAAATGAAACAGCATCACAAAGAGAATCCAATTCTACTCCAAGTTCGCTGGTTGATTTTGTCAGTCGAGCTACAACGCCATCGAGAGCATCAAAAATGCCGGCAAGTAAAATAAATAATGCCGCGTCATACATTTTGTCATCGGAAATATACACTATTGCCGTAAATCCAGAAAAAAGATTCGCCAAGGTAAAGAGATTAGGAATGACTGAGCGAGTAATTCGCATATTGCTATAGCTCCTCGTCAGATTCGTCTTCGTTGTGTTTTGCAGGCAGGATGGGTAGCAGTTCAGCGATGAATTTTGCTGACTTTTGCAGTTCTTCTAATGTTCCATTATTTTCTATAAGAAAATCAGCAAGAGATTTTTTCTGATCGTCTGGATATTGTGCGTTTATTCGCAATTGAATTTGTTCGGCAGTGAATCCAGTGCGCTGAATCACTCGTTCTATGCGTATTTTTTCAGATGCCGTAACCAAAATTATATAGTCAAAAGCATTAGTTAATCCAGCTTCAAACAGCAAAGCAATATCAACCACTATAATTTTCGAATCATTTTCGCGCAGAGATTCTATAGCGAGCCAAATCTGGTCAAGCACGCGAGGATGCACAATGCGATTCATTGCTTGCAAACGTTGACTATGCTCAGTTGTATTTCCAAATATTTGCTTAGAAATAATGTCTTTATTTAATGTGTTATCAGCCCTAAATATTGAATTCCCAAGTAATTGTTGCAACTCTGCTCTTACATGTGCATCTTGTTCGATAATTGTGGCAGCAATAGCATCAGCATCTAACACATCATAGCCGTAAGAGCGAAACACAGTGGCAACAGAAGATTTGCCGCTGCCGATTCCACCGGTTATGCCTACAAGTATTGTACTGTCTTCTTCGGTCATCTTATAAACAAGCTCATACATTTCAAGATAATTGAATGTAAATTACATCTTTTTTTTCGGAATTTACATCTGTTTTGACTTTAAATTCTGATAAGACAGAACCTTTTTTAGTTGAAGAACATTCTTATAGATTTCTAACAAAGACATAATAATCAATAAAACGAAATGACTGAAACAAATAATCAATCTCAACAGCCAATGCATAATCCTGATTTACGGGCAGCTGCTTGGCTTAAGGTTTTTACGGAGATTTGGCTGGGAAGAGGAAAAACGTTGAAAGCACTTGCAAGCGAATGGCGTAAAATTATCGCTGCTGGTTTGCTGCTCTACATCGTGGGTCATGTTTTTTCGCTTTATATTTACTCGCAAAATTCTGCTATTCGCTCTGAGAACGAAGCTTTCCTTCGCGCCGGCAATGCTTTTGTAAAATCGCCTAATTCGACGAAACAAATAGCGTCTGACTCGTCCGAACAGCACAAGCAGAACCCTACTCAATCATTTGATTTTACAACAACTTCAGCAGTACAATCTGGATTGATAGACGGCATAAAAAGCTTAGTTTTTGTCTCGCTTCTATTTTGGCTTTATTTCTCGTTAATCGGAGGCGGCATTTCCTACAAATCAATTATAGCCGGAACAAGCAGCGGCTTAATCATTGCATCTGCTGGGATGCTGCTAACTTCCTTGCTTCAAAATGCAACCGGAAGCCTGAGGATAGCACCAAATGCGGGTATATTTATCGTTCCTGTCGAATTTCCTTGGCTATACGGTTTTCTTACCAATATCGGAATTTTTCCACTTTGGGAATATATTGCAATTGGTTTATCTCTGGCGTATGTTGCGCATTACCGACCTAAAATAGGAGTTCTTGTCGGCCTCATAGCTTACTGCACAATGTTAGGAATTACTGGAGCCATGGCGTGGATTGGCAAATTGATTACTGCTCATATTTAAAGAATCAACTAATTTTGAGGAACTGACACAACTTTTACATCACACGTTACAACTGCTGTTTTATCGGATAAATTAGATGTAAGAGTAAAAATGTAACCAATTGCCCTATTACCGCAAAGCATAGCCGGCACATAATATGTTTTATCGCCGCCAAGCCCCAAAGCAATAAAAACTTCATCTTTTGATTGAGTTGCCGAGCGTAATGCTTTCGTAATTGAATCTGCATAGTAAGCAGCTTTATTCGGATCAGTAAATATAGTGTCAAAAGAAACACCCGTCAAATGCTCATCAGTAAAAGTCAGGCGATAGCGCTCTTTCACTCCTTCTTTTCCGCTGTCAATAGCAATATTTCCACGCACGCTAAGACCGGCTTGTTCAAAGTTTTTCTTTACACGTTCAGTTGTTGCCGGCAGCGGCAGAAATACATTTCCCAAAGTCCCATGAATACTGACTCCTTCACAAATCACGTTTTGCAAATTCTTTTCTTTGGCAGAAACGTTAGGATTGCGAACACTCCCACACTTTTTGCCCGCTTTACAGTATGAACAATTGTTGCATGTTGCGCCACATACATTGCACAGCACTGTTCCGTTGCATTTTTGGCGATTTGTCGTCTTGCTATCAGCGTTTATTACTGTGAAGCAGAAAGAAAGTAATAATAGTGCTCCAACAATTGTTTTTAATATTGTTTTTAATATTGTTCCCATTATACATTACCTGAATAGACAAAGCCCGTTAAATACTTTTTTAACGGGCTGTATTAGAATTTCTTAGATATTTACCGCTTCGTTCCAACCGACTGCCGCCGCTTCCATTATAGCTTCAGAGAGTGTTGGATGCGCATGAATAGTTTTGAATATCATAGGGCCAGTTGCTTCGAGAGCGCGAGCAAGCCCAAGTTCGCCAATCATTTCTGTAACATCAGCTCCGATTAGATGAGCGCCGAGCAACTCGCCATATTTGGCGTCGAAAACCATTTTTACAAATCCCTCGGACTTGCCAATGCCATGCGCCTTGCCATTGGCACTAAACGGAAATTTACCAATTTTCACATCATACCCTGCTTCGCGAGCTTTTGCCTCGGTAAGTCCGATGCTTGCTATTTGAGGATTGCAATATGTGCAGCCCGGAATATTGCTATAATCAACTCCATCTGTTTTATGCCCAGCGATAAATTCCGCACAAACAATACCCTCAGCGCTTGCTTTATGCGCCAACCACGGCGGACCGGCAATGTCGCCTATTGCATAGACACATTCAATATTTGTGCGCATATATTTATCTGTTTTGATCCATCCTCGCTCTATGCAAACTCCGAGCTGCTCTAAGCCAAGATTTTCGATATTTCCTTGCACACCAATAGCATTCAAAGCCAGATCAGCAGTTAGAATTTCTTGTGCGCCGTCTTTTTTCTGCACTATTACCTCAACGCCTGAACCTTTTGCTTTGGCTGATAGAACGCGAGTTTCAGTCATAAGATTTATGCCTGCTTTGCGAAATTGCCGTTCTAATTCTTTAGATATTTCTTCATCTTCTACCGGCACAATGTTTTTCTGCATTTCAATAATGGTAACCTTCGCACCAAAACCATTATAGAAATATGCAAATTCCACTCCAATAGCTCCCGCTCCCATAACAATAAGCGAGCTTGGAATATTTTGCTGCATCATTGCTTCTGTGCTTGTAAGCACTTTTACGCGATCAACATCAATTCCGGGGAACATGCGAGGTCTTGCTCCCGTAGCAATTATTATATTTTTTGCTTCAATAACATCAGTTGTTTTTCCAGATTCATCGTGCACTTCTATCCGATTGCGCGAAGAGAGCTTAGCATTGCCTTTTACTAATTGTACTTTGTATTTTTTGAAAAGAAATTGCACACCGTTGCTCATTTTGTCTGCTACTCCGCGACTGCGTTTAATAACTTGCGCAAAATCAACTGTTACGTCTTTGATGCCAAATCCATAATCAGCAGCATGTTTCAAAAAAATTGCATATTCCGCACTTTTTAATAGAGCTTTACTTGGAATACATCCAACATTCAAACATACTCCGCCAAGCTTCTCACGCTCTACACAAATTGTTTTTAGGCCAAGTTGAGAGGCGCGAATTGCAGCAACATAGCCGCCAGGGCCGCTTCCGATAACTACGACATCGCATTGATGCTGATTCATATTCCTATCCTTTTCATAAATATCTACTAAATTAAAATTAACAAGTGCAAATCTATAAATTAAATTGAACCAATTAGAAGTAATTCTTCTGTCTGTTTTTAATTTTCAATTAGAAGCGTAATAATATAATAAATTCAAACATGCTGTTCGGCATGATATGAACTTCTGACAAGTGGACCAGACGAAACGACCCTGAAGCCCATTTCAAGTCCTATTCGGCGATATTCGGCAAATTCATCCGGATGAACAAACCTATCAACAGGAATATGGTTTTTTGTCGGCTGCAAATACTGCCCTAAAGTAAGAATATCAACTCCAACATTTCTCAAATCATGCATTATCTCTAATACTTCATTATAAGTTTCGCCGAGCCCCAGCATAGCTCCTGTTTTGGTTCTCATTCCTTGTGTCTTTGCTTCTTTAAGCACAGACAAAGCCCATTGATATTTTCCTTGAGGACGAACTTGACGATAAAGTCGCGGCACTGTTTCGGTATTATGAGCTAAAATATCAGGATGAGCATCAATAACTCGTTGTAAATTTGAGAAATTACATTTAAAATCAGGAATTAGCACCTCAATGGTAACGTCGGAATTCATTTCTCTCACAGCGCAAATTGTATCAGCCCAAGCAGAAGATCCTCCATCTTTTAATTCATCACGGTCAACGCTTGTTATCACCGCGTGACGTAATTTCATTGAAGCGACTGCCTCGGCAATTCGACGCGGCTCTTCGGGGTCTATGGCCAAAGGTCTTCCTGTCTTAACAGCACAGAAAGCACAAGATCTTGTGCAAATATCCCCTAAAATCATAAATGTTGCTGTTCCTGCTCCCCAGCACTCAGCTATATTTGGACAATGCGCTTCCTCACATACAGTATGCAATTTTTTTGAGCGCATCATTGTTTTGATGGCAGAGTATGAATCTCCTCCCGGTGCTCTTACTTTAAGCCAATCCGGACGTCTTGTCTGCGTAGGATTAGTTTGGGATGTCTGCAATTCTATATTATCCATGTATTTTTCTAATAAATCAGTATGGTTGGAAATTATTGCTTTACAAATGTTCCAATCATGCGTTTTTGAGTAGCATCAACAACGCTTAACGCATACACTCCAGAGTGAAGATCTGAGATTGAGAGAGTTGAGTCAGAAAATTTTGAGGCATGATATGTTTTGCCATAAATATCAGTAATCTCTATTTGCTCAATATTTTGCAATCCGTGAATGACAATAAAATTCGATGCAGGGTTGGGAAATATTACATTTGAAATCACATCTTCTTCTACTCCTGTAGTTTTTGGATGATAGTATGCTTTTGCAATAAATGAGTCTGCATTTTCATTTGATACTATATTGACTTTTTTGGAATCTAAATTAAACTTAGCTGTTTGTCCGTTAGTTTTCCTATCATAAATAACAATAGAGTCAATGCCGGATTGAAGCGGATATTCCCATCTAAAGTATATTGGATCAAAATTCCTAGCGGATGCAGGCTGAACTTCGATACGAAATTCTTTATATATTTGTTGTGATTCGTTGCTAAGTTTTCTGAAATCTCTATAACAATACTCATGTTCTTCAGTTGGAAGCATTAGTAACGCATGCATACCATTTGGAGGATGTCCGGGTTTTTCACTTTCTCCCATTGCTGGATCGCGTCCGTCGGTAGCTTCTATATCTAAACCAAAATACAATTGCACTCCTTTATTATCCTTATCTACAACTGAAAGGATTGTCTCTATATGCTTTGGCTGACTAAATAATGATATAACATTAATCAATACAACAAATGTTGTAAAAAGTATGAATTTCATAATGTAAAGACAAGATAAATGAATAATAAGCTTAGTGACGAACTAAATATTACTAAATTATGTTGGCAAGTAATTTCATTTGATGAAAAAAATGGAATTACATAAATATCTATATGTCCAATTCAAATTCACGATATTTTCTACATTCAGATTTTATTTTTTTTAACTGCTGTTAAAAAAAATAGGACGCATGAATATCATGCGTCCTGTAAACACTCGTAAGTATGTAATGTACTTTATATTTTGCCTACGTCGGATTTACTTTCCTCTGCCGTTTCATTCTCAATATTATTTACTTCGTCTGTCGGAGTTTCTGCTATTTCGGGAACGTGCTGTTCCGTATCAGCTATATTAGTTTCCTCACGCAGCTCATCAGCCGGAGTTTCATGGGATACGGTTACAATATTTTCTGCAACAGAAGAAACTACTTTTATTGAATCCTCAGCTAAAATATTTTCTTTTTTTGTTGCTAACAATGCAGCAGAATGTTTATGGGTGAGTTTACTATTCTTCGCTTTCGGAATAGTAGCTTCAAAAAAATCAACTAGCTCTATACTAGCTATTCTGCCGGCATCTCCGCGTCGCTGCCCAAGTTTAACAATTCTCAGATAACCACCATTACGATGCTCAACTTTTGGCGCAATTGTTTCAAACAAATGTTGAAGAACTGCTTTTTTACGGATAGTTTTTGCAACTATTCGACGGTTGTGAATATCAATTGTTTGATTAGCGGTTAATTGTTTGTTATTCTCATTAGCAAGCGCATGCTTTGCACGTGTAATCAACGGTTCAGCAAAACGTCTTAATTCCTTAGCTTTTGCTTCTGTTGTTACAATACGCTTATGCTCAAAAAGAGAAGTTGCCAAATTACCTAGCAATGCTTTTCTATGGCTTGCAGTACGTTTTAGTTTTCTTCCAGCTCGATTATGAATCATGATTCAATCCTTTTTAATAGGTAAGTGTAAGAAATTATTCAACACTTACCTGTTTGGGTTCATCGTTAATATATTTTTCTACATTCATTCCAAATTGTAAATTATGGTATTTTACAACGTCGTCTAATTCTGAGAGCGACTTGCGGCCAAAGTTTCGGAACTTTAGCAAATCTTGTTGAGTAAGCTTAACCAATTCTCCTAATGTTTTGATATTTGCAGCTTTTAGACAATTGTGCGCACGAACTGAAAGCTCAAGTTCTTCGACAGGCATTAACAGCATCGTGCGAATTCTTTTACGCTCAGCTTCCTTAACTTCATCATCGCCCGATATCATCAAATCTTCTTTATGATCTTTATTTTCTTTAACATTAATAAAGATATCAATATGCTGGCGTATAATTTCAGCAGCATCTTGAACTGCTTCTTGCGGAGTTATAGTACCATCTGTTGTTACAGTTAGCATTAATTTTTCGTAATCTGTTTTTTGTCCGACACGAAACGGCTCAACATTGTAAATTACATTTCTTATCGGAGTATAAATAGCATCTATTGGGATCATACCTACGGGAAAATCTGTTGTTTGCTGATCTTCGGAGGGAACATATCCCTTGCCTCTTCCGATTCGCAATTCAATGTTAATTTCAGCGCCTTTCGAGAGAGTTGCAATATGATGTCCCGGGTTCATCACCTCTATTTGTGCCGAAGCGCTTTCTTCAATGGCTTTTGCAGTCCAAGTATAAGGGCCATTGAGGGTTAGATTAATTTTGTTTGTTTTCTTGTCTAAAAGATTAATTCTTACCTCTTTTAGGTTAAGAATAATCTCACACATATCTTCCACTACATTTGGTATTGTTTGAAATTCATGTAGCACTCCATCAATACGGACACCCACAATAGCAGCACCCGGCGTGGTTGATAGCAACACTCTGCGAAGTGTGTTTCCAATAGTAACACCATATCCTTCTTCTAAAGGTTGCATAATAAAGCGTGCCTGCACTGAACTGTCATATTCAATTTGAACTTGTTCGGGCATTTGCATTGATATATTCATACTAGCCTTCCAAATCGTTAGTAAACCAATAACTTCTTAAAAGTTAATTTTAAAATGGTCTTTAAGGTGTAAAATTTTAGCTTAGCTAAAAAGAGCTTTTTTAATCAAGAATTTATACACGACGTTTCTTTGGTGGACGGCATCCGTTATGAGGCAATGGAGTATGATCCATAATTGTTAGAACTTCTAATCCAGCAGTTGTTAAAGCGCGTATAGCTGCTTCTCTGCCGGATCCTGGTCCTTTTACAACTACCTCTACTTTGCGAAGTCCCATTTCATACGCTTCTTTTGCTGCTCTTTCAGCTGAAACTTGCGATGCGTAAGGAGTATTTTTCTTTGAGCCGCGGAAACCGTTTCGTCCGGCAGATGACCAGCATAATGCATTGCCATAAGTATCTGTGATAGTAACAATCACATTGTTAAAAGATGCTTTAACAAATGCTCTGCCGTGAATATCAGTAACATTTTTTTTCTTTACTCTCTTTTTAACAGTAGCCATTTTTATTATTGTAGTAATTAATTAACTTACGTAACAGATGATAATTATGTGATGTTTATACGAGATTCTAATTCTATTTCTTCGCAGCTGCTTTCTTTTTGCCGGCAACTGTTTTGCGTCGTCCCTTGCGTGTTCGTGAATTGGTTCTTGTTCTTTGACCTCTTACGGGCAAGCCGCGACGGTGGCGTATTCCACGATAACATCCAATATCCATCAATCGTTTTATATTAAGCTGCACTTCAGAACGCAATTGTCCTTCTACTTTATACTCTGCAATAACCTGCCTGATGCGAGCAATTTCCTCGTCTGTCCAATGTAGCACCCGCTTATCAAATGATAATCCGGCTTTTGTCAAGATATCTTCTGATGTTTTTTTTGCGACGCCATAAATATAGGTTAAGCCTATAACGCCACGTTTGTTTTTGGGTAGATCTATCCCTGCTATTCGAGCCATTTACTTACTCCTTTTTTATCCTTGACGTTGCTTAAATCGTGGATTCTTCTTGTTTATAATATATACACGACCTTTTCGACGAACGATTTTATCGTCGGGATTGCGTTTTTTTACAGATGCTTGAACTTTCATTTTTTTTCTTTATAATACTTGACAGTCATTTATCTAATTTACTAAGATTTACAATTGCAAATCTATCTATAGCGATATACTATTCTTCCCTTGGTCAAATCATAAGGAGATAATTCTACCGTTACTTTATCTCCTTGAAGAATCTTAATAAAATTCATTCTCATTTTACCAGATATATGCGCTAAAACTTGATGTCCATTATCTAATTTTACTATGAACTGAGTATTGGGCAAAGTTTCTTCTATCACACCATCAACGCGAATTATATCCTGTTTTGGCATAAATCTTAATTAGCAAGCGTTAAAATTATTGGTTTTCCTTCTTCGACTACAACTGTATGTTCAAAATGTGCAGACGGCATTTTATCAGAAGTGTAAATTGTCCATCCATCATCGGCAGTATTGACATGATAGTCACCCATATTCACCATCGGCTCAATAGCTAATGTTTGACCTTTTCTAAGTTTATCATTAGGAAAATGCGTGCGATAGAGCAATGGCGGAACAAAATTCGGAATAGAAGGATCTTCGTGTAAATTCTTTCCAACTCCATGACCCGTTAACTCTCTAACTATCGAAAATCCATTACTTTCGACATAATTTTGAATAGCTCGTGAAATATCATACACTTTGTTTCTTGCCACAGCTTTTTCTATGCCTAAATACAAAGATTTTTCTGTTATGTCAAGTAATTTTTTTTTTTCAATACTTATTGTTCCAACAGGGAAAGTCCGGGCTCCGTCTCCATAATAACCGTTAAGCTTTACACCGCAATCTATGCTTACTATTTCACCTTCAATTAATTTACGCTTATTAGATGGGATCCCATGGACTACTTCTTCTTCAACAGATATGCAAAGTGAGTTTGGGAAACCTCTATACCCTTTAAATGCTGGCTCTGCTCCTTTGCTTTTTATGTAATCTTCGGCAATTTCATCTAATTCAGATGTCGAAATACCAGATATTACTTGCTTTCCAACTAAATCTATTGTTTCTGCTACAATTCGACATGCTTGCTCAATATAATTCAGTGAGTTCAATCCAATTATATTTGGCGCAGAATACATTTAATTAAATTATTTGTTGCAACTTATAATATACTGCTGAAGCGGATTAATATCCGCCGGCTCCCAATGAAGCGCGACCTCTCATTTTGCCGCTTTTCATAAATCCATCGTAATGTCGCATTAGTAAATAAGACTCAACTTGTTGTAATGTGTCTAATGCAACGCCAACTATGATGAGCAAGCTAGTGCCTCCAAAAAATGAAGCCAATGTTGGAGGGACATTAAGTACATGTGTTACAAATGTTGGAAGTATGGCGACCAATGCTAAAAACAGAGAACCTGGCAATGTAATTTTCGTAAGTATATTTTCCACATAATCAGCTGTTGGTTTGCCGGGACGAATACCGGGAATAAAACTACCCTGCTTTTTAAGATTTTCAGCTATTTCTTTTGGATTAAATATAATAGCAGTATAAAAGTAAGTAAAAAAGACGATAGTTACACCATATATGAAGGCGTATACAAAAGATCTTTCTGAAAATATTTTTGCCATATCCTGAGCAATAGTACTACCAGGAAAAAAACTCAATATTGTATTAGGAATAAACAGCATTGATTGTGCAAAAATTATTGGCATTACCCCCGCAGTATTCATTCGTAATGGGATGTATTGAGTTGTGCCCCCATATTGTTTTTTTCCGACAACTCTTTTGGGTTGTTGCACCGGTATTTTTCTTGTGCCTTGAGTTACTAACACAACAGCTGCAATTATAAATACAAGAATTCCGAGCATTATTATATCTACTATCCAAGGACGGCTACCGATACTAATCAATTGAAATTCTTGCCCGATGGCAGATGGGAATCTTGCAATAATTCCAATAAATATTATTAGAGAAATGCCATTTCCAATTCCGCGTTCGGTTATTTGCTCACCAAGCCACATTAAAAATATGGTGCCGCTTGTGAGAAGTATTATAGAGCTTATTGTAAAGAACATGCCCGCGTCGGGCACTGCATTTGCAGTATGTGCAACTTTAATGCTTACACCCCAAGATTGGAGTGCCGCCAATAATACAGTAACATAACGCGTATATTGATTGATTTTTCTTCTTCCATCTTCACCTTCTCTTTGCATCTTTTGTATTTCAGGAACAACTATAGCTGCAAGTTGAAATATAATAGATGCTGAAATATATGGCATTATTCCAAGTGCAAAAATTGCTGCATTGGAAAATGCACCGCCTACAAATAAGTCATACAATCCAAATAATGTATTAGAATCGGTGTGCGAAGCCGCTTGCATAGCATTAACATCTACGCCCGGCAAAGTAATGTATGCTCCAATTCTAACGCCAACTAAAACTATTAGAGTGAATAATATTCTATCTTTAAGTTCAGTTATTCGGAAAATATTATTGAAAGTTTGAACGAAATTAGCCATTTGTAGTTACTGTGCCTCCAGCAGATTCAATTTTAGCAATTGCAGATGCTGAGAATTTTTCGGATGAAACATGTACAATTGCATGCAAATCACCATTGCCGAGTATTTTGCAAGGTATTGTTTTCTTTCTTATAACACCTAACTCATATAAAACATCGGATGTGATTATACCATTCGTTATTTTGTTTGAATCAACTAAATTTTGTAAAACAGCAACATTAACTGTCTGATATTCTACTCTAAAAGGATTTTTAAAACCAAATTTAGGAACACGGCGAGCTAAAGGCATTTGTCCGCCTTCAAAACCAATTTTTGATTTTACACCGGATCTGGATCCATGTCCCTTATGGCCTCTTGTTGATGTCCCACCATGTCCTGATCCTGGTCCTCGTCCGATTCTCTTTCGTTTTTTGGTAGAGCCTTTAGCTACTATGAGATTTCCAATATGTTTCATATTCGGCTATTTTATATGTTTATTTTTTCAATTTTAACCAAATGCTTTACAGAGTTAATCATACCTGAAATTTGAGGTGTAAGAATATGATCTGCATAATAATTTGGCCTTCCTAATCCTAAAGCTTTAATTGTTGCTTTTTGATAGTCCTTTGTTTTGATTGTGCTTTTTACTTGAGTTACACGAATTCTATCCATTTTTAAATCCTTGTTAAAGGTACTAATCGTTAATTCAGCCAAACATTACTTTTTCTAATGTAATTCCGCGCCTATCTGCAACAGATTTTGCATCTTCTAATTGCATCAAAGCTTCAAATGTTGCCTTTACCATATTATGAGAATTAGATGAGCCCAAGCTTTTTGTTAATACATCTTGGATACCGGCTAATTCTAATACTGCTCTAATGCCGCCGCCAGCTATAACGCCAGTTCCTGCCGTAGCTGGACGCAAAAGAACTTTAGCAGCGCCAAATCTTCCTACAACATCATGTGGTATTGAATTATCTTGCAACTGAACATGTATAACATTTTTTTTTGCTGATTCTGTTGCTTTGGTAACCGCATCAACTACTTCGCTTGCCTTGCCTAAACCGTATCCAATATTTCCGTTACCGTCGCCTACTACTACTATGGCTGAGAAGTTAAATCGCCTTCCACCTTTAACAACTTTAGCTGTGCGTCCCACATGAACTAAACGATCTTTTAAATCTAATTCCGATACTTTAACTTTTGGCACTATTATCTCCTAATGCGAAAAACAATTAGAAATTTAAACCGGCTTCTCTTGCTCCATCCGCCAAAGCCTTTATACGACCATGATAAATATATCCGTTTCTATCAAATGCAACTTTAGAAATGTTCTTTTTTATGGCTCGTATAGCGAGAAGTTCTCCCACTTTTTTGCTTGTGGAGGATTTTGATGTAATATTTTCGGAGTGTTTTATATCTGTATCTAACGATGATGCAGAAACTAACGTTACCGAGCTGACATCATCAATAATTTGAGCATAGATATGTCCCAAGCTGCGAAACACTGATAAGCGTGGGCGTTCGGGGGTCCCAAATATATTTTTGCGAACGCGTGTTTTTCTTCTATGCCTTCTATCGTTTTTATTAGCTAAAGCCATATTGCACTATCTTCAATAATGATTATTATTTACCTGCTGATTTTCCTGCTTTGCGTCGAATTTGCTCTCCTTCATACCGTACGCCTTTTCCTTTGTAAGGTTCAGGAGGTCTTATGGATCTTACCTTTGCAGCAATTTCTCCGACAACTTTTTTGTCGATGCCTTTAATATGGATCTGTGTCGGCACAGGAACTGCAAACTCAACTCCGTCAGGTGGGATTATAAGTATTTGGTGTGAAAAACCGAGCAATAATGCAAGTTTATTGCCTCGTAATTCTGCTCTGTAACCTACGCCTTCTATAATTAAATTACGCTGGAATCCAATAGAAACTCCTTGAATAGCATTTGCAGTAAGAGCTCTTGTTAATCCATGTAAAGCACGAACTTTTTTATCATCATTCGAGCGTTGAAATTCCAATATATTATTATTTACAGTGTAAGTAATTTGGTCCGGTATGGCAACTTGTAATTCTCCTTTCGGACCTTTTGCTTTTACTATTCCATCTGTAATGTTAAGTTGAATGCCATTAGGTATGGCTATCGGACGTTTTCCAATACGTGACACGATTTAATCTCCTATTACCATACTGTACAAATTATTTCACCGCCTGCATTTTGTCGTCTTGCTTCTTTATCAGACATTACTCCCTTTGAAGTTGAAATGATAGAAAGACCTAATCCATTTCTAACTCTTGGCAATTTATCTACCGAAGCATACATTCGTCTTCCGGGAGTGCTGATACGAGTTATCTCTTTTATTGCAGACGAACCGTTATTATATTTAAGCCATACTCTTATTACATTAAAATTGTTTTTATTTACAATTTCAAAGTTAGAAATATAACCAGCATCTTTTAATATAGATGCAATTGCACTTTTCATATTAGAAGATGGTGTGTCCACTTTTTTATGCTTTGCATATCCGGCATTACGAATACGCGTCAAAAAATCTGATATTGTATCTGTTACAGGCATATATTATCTCGGAACATAAAACTATTAAGTATTTACCAGCTTGACTTACGAACTCCAGGCAACTTTCCATCTAATGCTAATTGTCGAAAGACGTTACGGCACAAACCAAATTTACGATAAACGCCCTTTCCTCTTCCTGTTACGCTGCAACGATTTCTAACTCTCGTTTGGGAACTATTTCGTGGAAGAAGCTGCAAAGCATCATAATTTTTAGTCTTTTTCAATTCTTCCCGAAGAACAGCATATTTATCAACCAATTTCTTTCGTTTTTCATTTCTGGCTGTAACACTTGTTTTAGCCATAACATCCTCTTTTTCTAATAATTATTGTTTTTATTTTCTAAATGGGAATCCAAATTCTTGCAATAAAGCTACTGCTTCTTCATCAGTTTTAGCTGTTGTTACGAATGTAATATCCATTCCTGTTATTCTGCTAACTTTATCCACGTCTATTTCAGGAAATATAATTTGTTCTTTAACACCTATAGTAAGATTGCCTCGTCCGTCTAATCCCTTATCAGAGAAACCTCTAAAATCTCTGATACGAGGAGATGCTATGTTTATGAATCTGTCTAAAAACTCATACATTCTGGCACGTCTTAAAGTTACGTGACATCCGATTGGAAGACCTGCGCGCAATTTAAAATTTGCTATTGCTTTCTTTGCACGAGATATTGCCGGACGTTGACCACATATTAATTCAAGCTCGTTAACAGCAGATTGCAAAAGACGTTGATCCGTGGTAGCTGCTCCTACTCCCATATTTATACAAATTTTTGTAACTCTGGGAATTTGCATTACAGATAAATATCCAAAGCGTTTCATCATTGCCGGTACAACTTGCTCTTTATAGAAAGAATAAAGACGCGGAAATGGTATTTCACCTTGATATTCTTCGAGTCGTTTGCCTTCTGGTTTTATTTCAGACTTTTTTGATGTTTGCGGTGTTTTTAAATTTGCCATGAATTTACGCTATACATTGAATTATCTTATTTTCAACTATTCGTTTTTTCTTTTTTAGAATTATTACATACATTAGAATAATGAATTGGCATTTCCAATTTAATTATACCTCCTTGAGGATTCGTTTGTGTTGGTTTCGCATGTTTAGTTCTAATGTTTACACCCTCAACTGTAACTTTCAATTTTTTATAATCAACAGAAATTACTCTACCAATTTTATTGCGGTCATTTCCTGTTAAAACTCGTACGATACTCCCTTTTTGAATTTTTTTATTTTTTTTATTACTCTCAACGTTATCTCTCTCTTTTTTATTGACAACAGAAACTTCTGATGTTACTTTGCCTGTTTTATTTCTGTTTTTTAGATTGGGATCACTTACGATATTGTCTTTTTTATTTTCGGATTTCATATTATAAAACCTCCGGCGCAAGAGAAACTATTTTCATATAATTTTTTTCGCGTAATTCTCGTGCAACCGGCCCAAATATGCGTGTTCCTTTAGGTTCGCCTTGATTGTTAAGAATTACAGCTGCATTTTCGTCAAATCTAATATAAGATCCATCTTTTCTTTGAATTTCCTTTTTTGTGCGAACTATAACTGCTTTGCAAACTTCACCCTTTTTAACATTTGAATTAGGTATTGCAACTTTTACAGATGCTACTATAATATCTCCGACACCTGCATATCGCTTTTCATGCCCGCCTAAAACTCTTATACAACGCAAGCGTTTAGCACCAGAATTATCGGCCACTACCAAATTTGTTTCTTCTTGAATCATAAATTCCTCTCAATTTTTATTGTGCATGCTCAATTACATCAAGCAAAAGCCAACGTTTTCTTGCGCTTAATGGACGACTTTCAATAACTCGTACAATATCACCTATATTACAAACATTGTTTTCATCATGAGCCATTACTTTTTTTGTCTTTTTGTAATATTTCTTATAAATCGGATGCTGCACTTGCCGTTCTATTGCAACTATAATTGTTTTTTCCATTTTCTTTCCGCTTACAACTTTCCCTTGGCGAATTTTTTTTCCCTTATTATCGCCAGCTGTTACAATTGCAGAATGAGATTCTATTATTGTTTCCATAAATAACTTTTTAATTTTTTCAATTTGCTATGACGCAACCTTGTATTATTCAATTATTTCAATTTAAGCTGCAATTTGCGGTCATGTAATATCATATTCATGCGCGCTATGTCTTTCTTGATGATACTTAAATGCGATGTATCATGCAATTGACCAACAATATGCTGGAAACGTAATTTTGTTAAAGTCATTTTTGCTTCCAATAGAGTGGCATTCAATTCTTCGTCATGTAATTCCCGCAAATCTTTAGATGATCTTTTTTTCATTTCAACTCCAGATCTACTCTTGTAACAAATTTTGTCTTTATAGGTAATTTGTGTGAAGCAAGGCGTATTGCTTCCTCAGCAGATTCACGTGATACTCCATCAATTTCAAACAATATTCTTCCGGGTTTTACAACTGCCACCCAAAATTCAGGATTTCCTTTACCGCTTCCCATCCGAACTTCGGCTGGTTTTTTTGTAATTGGTTTGTCTGGAAAAATTCTTATCCATACTTTACCATCTCTTCGCAAATATCTATTTATAGCTATACGCGCTGATTCGATTTGACGATTCGTAATCCATGCTGGTTCTAAAGCTTTTATTCCAAAACTGCCGAACGTTACTTGGGATCCACGATAAGCTTTGCCTTTTCTTCTTCCGCGCTGTGTTTTCCTATGTTTTACTCTTTTAGGAAGCAACATAATGCAACTCTTAATCTAATTATGAAATATTCTTGTTTATGTGGCGTTTAAATCAGTATTTTAATCTCTATTTTGCTGTTTACCGATAATTTCACCGCGACAAATCCATACTTTAACGCCAATAGCTCCATATATCGTTTGCGCTGTTGCTGTGCCATAGTCAATATCAGCTCGTAATGTGTGCAATGGAACTCTTCCCTCTTTATATTGTTCAGTGCGAGACATATCAGCACCTCCGAGACGACCTGAGCACATAACACGAATTCCTTCAGCACCCATTCTCATAGCCAAGCTAACTGATTGCTTCATCGCTTTTCGAAATGATATTCTTCCTTCCAATTGTTGCGCAATATTTTCAGCAACTAGTTGAGATTCAATCTCTGGACGTTTTATCTCACTTATGAGAATTTTAACATCCTTTTTCGTAAGTCGTTTTAATTCTTCTTCTAGTAAAGTTATGTCTTTTCCAGACCTTCCAATTATTACTCCAGGGCGCGAAGTATGAATTGCAATTCGCATTTGTTTTGCTGTTCTTTCGATAATTACGCGCGATATTCCAGCTTTTTTTAAACGACTTCTTAAGTAATTTCGAACCATGAGATCTTCGGTAATTTTTTCCGACATTGATTTGTTTTCAAACCAATTTGCATCCCAAGCTCTGATAATACCTAATCGAAATCCAACAGGATTCGTCTTTTGACCCAAAGTTATCTCCTATATATAAAAGATTTTAATCAGTAGTTGCTACTATCACCGTTAAATGATTTGATCTTTTTCTTACTCTATATGCTCTTCCCATCGGAGCCGGCAGAACTCTTTTTGCGACAGGTCCTTGGTCGACAAACACTTTGCTTACAAGTATTTTAGAATATGGTATTGATATACCTTCGTTCATTATGATTAGATTAGAGGCTGCTGATTTAACAACTTTTTCAGCATCAGAAGCTGCATGTTTTGGTACATATTTAAGAATTGTTAAAGCTTCTTCAACAGATTTTCCTCTTATAAGATCAATAACTAAACGCATCTTACGAGGAGATGAACGAATGTATCTTTTTAACGCTTTAGCTTTCATCATAATTTCAATCTCCAGAATTACTTTTTACCTGTCTTTTGATCTTTGCGATGACCGGCATGACCTCTATATATTCTCGTAGGTGAAAATTCACCTAATTTATGTCCTACCATATTTTCAGATATATAGACAGGTATAAACTTATTACCATTATGAACTGCAAAGGTATGACCAACAAAATCAGGAGTAATCATTGAAGTTCTTGACCACGTTTTAACTACTTTTTTTTGTCCAGTGCTATTAAGTGCATCTACTTTACGCATTAATTTTACACTAATAAAAGGACCTTTCTTTAAAGACCTAGCCATAACTATTTATTTCTCCGTCGAATTATAAGGTTGTCAGATTTTTTACCAGGTTTTCTTGTTTTTAATCCTTTTGCTAATTGACCCCAAGGAGATCTTGGATGCTGACGTCCGCCTCCAGATTTGGATCTTCCTTCACCACCTCCCATTGGGTGATCTATTGGATTCATTGCCATTCCTCGGGATTGAGGGCGAATACCAAACCATCTTTTTCTACCTGCTTTACCATGCAAAATATTTTCATGATCTGAATTGCCTACAGTGCCAATTGTAGCAATACAACGAGAAAGCACCATTCTAATTTCACCAGAAGGCAATTTAATTTGAGCATAATTGCCATCATAACCTGCTAATTGCGCACCTGTACCAGCACTTCTTACAATTTGCCCACCTTTTCCTGGCTTAAGTTCCACATTATGAACAAACATACCAACAGGAATTTTATAAAGTGGCATTGCGTTTCCAACGTTTAATTCAGCGTTTAGTCCAGATAATATACTTTGTCCTACTTTAAGTTTGTTGGGAGCTAAGATATATCTTATTTCACCGTCTGAATATTCTATCAACGCAATTCTGCAAGAGCGATTAGGATCATACTCGATAGTTTTAACTATTCCCGGTATATCGAATTTATCTCTTTTAAAATCAACGATACGATATCTTCTTTTATGTCCTCCGCCGCGATGTCGTGAGGTAATTCTACCAGTATTATTCCTACCACCTGATTTTTTTAAAGGTGATGTAAGTGACTTGACTGGTTTGTCTGAAGTAATTTCGTCAAATGCACTTACAGAATAAAACCTTGTACCCGGTGTTATTGGTTTAAATGTTCTAATTGCCATCTTTTATCTAATATACTATCTGAATATAATCAACTTTATGATTCAATCGAACCTTCACCAGAGGAAATATCTATGGTATAGTTAGGTTCCAATGTAATGTATGCCTTTTTAATTAAATTTGTACTGCCTCTTAATACACCCTTTTTAGTGATCCTTATTCTATATTTTGGCTTTTTTGTAGCAGTTCTCACAGAATGAACTTTTACATTGAAAAGCGTTTCAATAGCTTCTTTAATTTGTATTTTATTTGAAGTTGCGTCAACTTCAAAAGCATATTGACGATAATTATTTAACTTAGAAATTTTTTCAGTTAAAAGCGGTCTTTTTAGAATACCTAACATACAAACAACAACCTAAATAATTAAGACAGATTTTCAACAATTTTGTTTAATGCGCCAATACATATTATGATTTTTTTATGCGACATTATATCATAAGTTGAAAGTGATTCTGATGCTTTTATTGATAATGTCGGGATATTCCTTGCAGATAACAACACGTTTTTATGTTGCTCACTATTTTTCTTCTGACTATCTATATTAGTTAAATCACCACTTGAACTATTTGGCTGTATAACTAACACTGCTTTATCATTACCGACCGATATTTTCTTTAACATAATCGCAATATCTTTTGTTTTTGGTTTCGTATAAAGAATATCTTCAATGAACACCAAGTTATTTTCTTGCAAACGTATGCTAAGAGCTGATTTACGAGCTAAAGCGCGCACTTTTTTAGGCAATGAGATTTTATATAAGTGCGGCTTAGGACCATGTACGGTGCCACCGCCGACCCAAACCGGAGAACGAGAAGATCCTGAGCGTGCAGTTCCTCGCCCTTTCTGCTTCCAAGGTTTTTTTCCGCCACCGGAAACCTCTGTGCGTGTTTTTGTTTTATGAGTGCCTTGACGTTGATTTGCTAAATAAGCTTTGACTGCAAGATGAATTGCATGCTCATGTGGCTGTATGGCAAATATAGAATCATTTAATTCTATTTGTCCTGCGACAAGCCCTTCTTTATTTAAATAATTTACTTGCATTCTACACCTTACATTTTCACTATTTCTATCAAACTATTTATAGCGCCAGGCACGCTGCCTTTAATCACTATAATATTCTCATTGGGTATAACATCTAAAACTTCAAGATTTCTAACTGTACGGTTTTCATAACCCATTCTTCCAGCCATTCTCTGACCAGGAAATACTCTGGAAGGGTACGATGATCCGCCAATAGAACCTGGAGCTCTCATACGATCAGATTGACCGTGTGTTGTCATTCCAACACCGCCAAAATGATGTCGTTTAACAACTCCTTGAAAACCTCTTCCTTTACTTTTTCCAGTTACTTTTACTTTATCACCGATTGAAAATATATCAACGGTTAATTCATTGCCGATCGTATAATTTTCATCATTAATGCGTACCTCTCTTAGAAATCTTGTAGGATTTGCACCAGATTTCTTAAAATGCCCAACATTTGGTTTATTCGCTTGAGTACTTTTAGTTAGATATTCAAATCCAATTTGTATTGCATTATATCCGTCACTTTTCTCTGTGCGAATCTGTACTATCGGGCATGGACCAGCTTTAATTACTGTACAAGGAATATAATCTCCTCTTTCATTTATAATGCTGGTCATTCCAAGCTTTTTGCCTAAAAGCGTT
The DNA here is from genome assembly GCA_039810485.1 of Chlorobiota bacterium. Lineage (GTDB taxonomy): Bacteria > Bacteroidota > Ignavibacteria > Kapaibacteriales > UBA961 > JADZAA01. The sequence goes on from JBDHXA010000030.1 coordinate 21,206, forward strand.
TTCATATTATATTTTCCTTCAATCATACTTTTACTTCAACATCTACGCCGGCAGGCAACTCTAATCGCATTAACGCATCAATTGTGCGTTGAGTAGAGCTAAAAATATCAATCAAGCGTTTATGAACTCTTGTTTCAAATTGCTCTCGAGATTTTTTATCAACATGCGGTGAACGTAATACTGTATAAATAGATTTATCAATGGGCAGCGGGACTGGACCGGAAACTACAGCTCCAGTTTGCTTAACAGTTCTAACTATTTTATCAGCCGATCTGTCAATTAAATTATGATCGTATGACTTTAATTTTATTCGTATTCTTTGTGTTGCCACGTTAGTATGCCTATATTTTTCAAGCTGACATGAATTGTTCTCTGAGGGAGCTTTCACTCCCTCATATTTTTACTTCTATTTCTTGAATGATTGATCTTATTCAATAATTTTTGTTACAACTCCCGCACCCACTGTTCTTCCGCCTTCTCTAATTGCAAATCGGAGTCCTTCTTCCATAGCAATTGGAGTTATAAGTTCAATTGTGAGATTATCCAAGTTATCGCCAGGCATAACCATTTCAACACCGTTAGGCAATTCCGCAATTCCAGTTACGTCAGTCGTACGAAAATAGAACTGAGGGCGATATCCGTTAAAGAAAGGAGTATGACGTCCACCTTCATCTTTAGTAAGCACATAAACTTGAGCGTTAAATTTGTGATGTGGTGTAATTGAACCAATTTTGGCAAGGACCATGCCACGCTCTAATTCATTCTTATCAACGCCGCGCAACAACAAACCAACATTATCACCAGCTTGGCCTTCATCAAGAAGCTTGCGAAACATTTCAATACCCGTTACCGTTGTTTTCTTTTTTAGACCAAATCCAACAACTTCAACTTCTTCGTTTATTTTAATTATGCCTCTTTCAATTCTTCCAGTTCCAACCGTACCTCGTCCAGTTATAGAAAACACATCTTCAATTGGCATAAGAAATGGTTTATCAACATCTCTAACCGGAGTTGGAATATACGAATCCACGGCATCCATCAAGTTGTAAATACACTTTAATCTAGTATCATCAGCAGATGCCGCTGGATCAGCGCCTGCATTTAGCGCATTCAAAGCCGATCCGTGTACGATCGGAATATCATCTCCGGGGAATTCATACTTGCTTAACAATTCTCTAACTTCAAGCTCAACTAGCTCAAGCAGCTCAGGATCAGCTATATCAACTTTATTTAAAAATACTACTATGCGAGGCACACCAACTTGGCGAGCTAAAAGAATGTGCTCACGAGTTTGAGGCATTGGGCCGTCAGTACCAGCAACCACTAAAATTGCTCCATCCATTTGAGCAGCACCTGTGATCATGTTTTTTACATAATCAGCGTGACCCGGACAATCAACATGAGCATAGTGTCTGTTTTCTGTTTCGTACTCAACGTGCGCAGTAGCAATTGTTATTCCACGCGCTTTTTCTTCTGGAGCATTGTCAATCGAATCGAAGGATCGTGCACTTGCATGGCCCTTTTTTGCAAGTGCCATTGTTATTGCTGCTGTCAACGTTGTTTTGCCGTGATCAACGTGGCCTATTGTGCCTATGTTAACATGCGGCTTGCTTCTGTCAAACTTTTCTTTTGCCATGAATCACCTGATAAAATCGTGATATAACAAGATAGGTAAATTACTTTTTATTTCGAGAGATTACATTGACGCCGTATCGTATTTTGAGAAGGTCATTGTGTACGACGCGCGTCCTTGTGTCATCGAACGTAGCTGTGTAACATATCCAAACATTTTAGAAAGCGGTGCAACTGCTGTTACAAATTGATAACTATTCTTTTGCAACATGGATTCAATTCTTCCGTTTCTTGAGTTCAAATCAGCAATTACATCGCCTACATATTCATCTGGAGTTAGTACTTCTACGTTGAAGAATGGCTCCAAAATAATTGGAGCAGCATTTCTGCTTGCAACTTTTACAGCTATTGAAGTGGCAATTTTACAAGCCATTTCTGTTGTAACTTCTTTTTCAAATGTTCCGCCAACCAATTTTATCACTACATCAATCAACGGATAACCAGCAACTGGTCCTACTGCCAGAGATTCCAAAGCACTTTGTTTTATCGCTTCAACATATTGAAGAGGCACTTCAGTAATAACGCTTATATTTTCAAACCTATTACCAATTCCCCTTTCGTTAGGCGAAAGTTCAAGCTTCACACGAGCGAATTGGTTTTTATTGCCTTGCTGGCGATCAAATAATCCTTCTTCTATAATGCTTGATGTAATTGTTTCGCGATAAGCAACCTGAGGTTTTCCAACTCTTGTCGGTATATTAAATTCTCGTTCCAAACGATCTACAATTACTTCAAGATGCAGCTCGCCAACACCGGAAATTATTAATTGACCACTTTCCTTATCTGTTACAAATTCAAATGTTGGATCTTCATCAACCATCTTTTGCAAAGCTTCAAGCAATTTTTCTTGTTCGCCTAGCGTTTTTGCCTCCACCGATTGATTTATAACCGGTTTTGCAAAATAAATTTTTTCAAATAAAATTGGATTTGAAATCGAACAAAGCGTATCGCCAGTTCGCACATTTTTAAGACCCGGAATTCCAATTATATCACCAGCTTGCGCTTCAGATATTTCTTCACGTTTATTAGCATGCAATCTTAGAATTTTCCCCACTCGTTCCTTTTTTTCATTTGAAGCATTCAACAGCTGATCACCAACTTTTAAAGCACCCGAGTAGATCCTTACATAAGTCAATCTACCAACATATTGATCTGACTGAACTTTAAACGCTAAAGATGAAAATGAGTCTGATTCAATCGGTCTACGAAACATAAGATTGTCATGATTTTTAACATCATATCCCTGTATTTCCGACCTTTCAAATGGCGAAGGCAAATAGTCCACTACAGCATCAAGCAACTGAACTACTCCTTTATTCCTAAAAGAAGAGCCGCATAGAACAGGCAAAATCGAACGTTTAAGAACTCCCTTTCTAATTGCATCTTTCAAGACATTAACTTCAATCTCCTCACCTGAAAGATATTTTTCTAAGAGAACATCGTCTGTTTCGACTATTGCATCAAGCAACTTACCACGAGCAATGCTAACTTCAGATTCAAGCAAGTGTGCAAGTTCAATACTCAATTCATCTTCGCGCGTATGATTATCAAAATAGATTATCTTACATTCCAACAAATCATACAAACCAATGAAATCATCTTCAACACCAATCGGCAATTGTAAAGGTACAGCGTTTGCTCCAAGCTTTTGAACAATAGATTCGACTGCTTTATTAAAATTAGCGCCTACTCTATCCATTTTATTAACAAAAGCAACAGCTGGGACATGATATTGTTCGGACTGTCTCCATACTGTTTCTGTTTGCGGCTGCACGCCTGCCACACCACAAACCAAACAAACAGCTCCATCCAACACTCTTAACGATCTCTGTACCTCAGCAGTAAAATCCACATGACCAGGCGTATCTATTATATTAATTTGAATGTTTCGCCAAAAGCATGTTGTAGCCGCCGAAGTAATAGTAATTCCTCTTTCTTTTTCTTGGATCATATAATCCATAAACGCCGTACCATCATCTACGCCACCTATTTTATGCAACATTCCTGTATAAAACAGAATGCGTTCTGTCGTCGTAGTTTTGCCGGCATCAATATGAGCAATTATGCCGATATTTCGCAGATTATGCACATTCGACATATCACAAAACAATTACATTTTCAAAGAACAATATTAAGAGATTATTCTCTCACCACTTAAAATGTGAAAACGCTTTGTTTGCATCAGCCATACGATGCACATCATCACGTTTTTTTACAGCGCTTCCTTCACCATTTGCCGCTGCTATTAATTCCGCCGCCAAACGAAGTGCCATAGTTTTATCACGTCTATCTGAAGCATATTGCTTAATCCATCGAATCGAAAGAGCAATACGTCGCTCTTCTCGAACTTCAACAGGAACTTGATACGTTGCTCCGCCAATACGGCGCGATCTCACTTCAACAACAGGCGAAGCATTGGAAAGCGCTTTGCGAAAAATGTCCAACGGCTCTTGCTTTGTGCGCTGCGCTACAACGTCAAAAGCTTCATATACAATTGAACGAGCAGTATTTTTCTTGCCTTGTCGCATCAACTTGTTAACAAATTTTGCAACAAGCACATCATTAAACTGCGGATCTGGTGTTACGTAACGCTTTTCAGCTCTTTTCTTTCTCATTGTACAATCTTATTATTATTTCTTTTTTCCAGCCACTGGAGCTGCACCTGGTTTCGGACGTTTTGCGCCATATTTTGACCGTCCCTGCTTTCTATCTTTCACTCCTTGCGTGTCAGCTGCACCTCTAACAATATGATACCGCACACCCGGCAAATCTTTAACACGACCACCGCGAATCATTACTATAGAATGTTCTTGAAGGTTGTGCCCCTCGCCAGGTATATAAGCCGTTACTTCAAATTGATTTGTCAAGCGAATACGAGCTACTTTACGCAATGCAGAATTTGGCTTTTTGGGTGTCGTTGTATATACGCGAGTACAAACACCTCTACGCTGAGGACATTCGTCAAGCGCCGGAGACTTACTTTTATAACTTACTTTTTCACGCCCCTTACGGACTAATTGACTTATTGTAGGCATTCCTTTTACATCCAAATTTAATATCGCTCACAGATAGAGCTTGCAAAATTACAACAAATATTCTTAATCGCCAAAAAAAATTTAAGCGATTAATAATAGAAACTACTTCCTGCCTTCAGCACGTTTTAATTGATACTGCTTTACCATTTCATCTTGAACGCCCTTTGGCACAGGTGAATACCTCAGAAATTCCATCGTGAACTCGCCCTTTCCTTGTGTTACGCTTCGCAAATCTGTTGAATATCCGAACATTTCACTAAGAGGAACTTCCGACTCTACAACAACGTAGCTTGCATCTGTTGATGTTCCGACAATAAGGCCGCGCCGTTGATTTACTTGACCTATCACAATTCCTTGGAATTCTTCCGGAGCGCTAACTTCCAGCTTCATTATTGGTTCTAGAATTATTGGTCGAGCTTTGTCATACGCTTCACGGAAGGCAGCTATCGAAGCAATTTTGAAAGCAAGTTCAGACGAGTCAACAGCATGGTATTGACCGTCATTCAGCGTTACTCGTACTCCAACTACCGGCTGACCAATAAGCGACCCCTCTTTTATTGCTTCTTGGAATCCTTTATCACATCCTGGAATATATTCTCTTGGGATTACACCTCCAACTATTTCATCTACAAATTCATAATTTTCAACCGCATCGCTCGGAAGCGGCTCAACGAATCCTCCAACACGCGCGAACTGACCAGAACCGCCAGTCTGTTTTTTATGCGTGTATATAAAATCTGAGCGCTGCATAATTGTCTCGCGGAAAGCAACTTTCGGCTTGCCAACCACCACTTCACAATTATATTCGCGCTTGATACGTTCAATGTAAATTTCAAGATGAAGCTCACCCATTCCTTTAACAATTGTTTCTCCGCTCTCTTCATCGCGATACACCTGAAAAGTCGGATCTTCTTTCGTAAATCTATTCAATGCTTTAGAGAAATTTACTAATCCTGACTTCTCTTTTGGCATAACCGCAAGCTCGATTACAGGATTAGGCACAAACATTGAAGTCATTGTAAAATTCACCGATCCGTCTGTAAATGTATCTCCGCTAGCGCAATCTACACCAAAAAGAGCAACAATATCGCCAGCAACAGCATCTTCAATATCATGCATTTGACTTGCGTGCATTCTTACCAAACGAGGAACTTTTACTTTTTTACCATTTACAGTATTGATAATTACATCGCCTTTTTTAACAGTTCCTTGATAAATGCGCATGTATGTTAGCTGACCAAAACGCCCATCTTCTAGCTTAAACGCTAAACCAACAAATGGCTTAGAAGCATCCGAGAGCAAAGGTACCTTTTCTTCTTCCTTGTCTTGATCTAAAGCTTCGTTTGATATTTCATCAGGACTTGGCAAAAACATTGCGACTCCGTCTAGTAGAAGCTGTACTCCCTTGTTAATTTTTGCCGAACCAACAAACAATGGCGTTATTTTCAGTTCAAGTGTTTCACGTCTAATTACAGGAATTAATTCTTCGGCAGTAACGAACTCTTCCATCAGAAACTTTTCTGCTATATTATCGTCATAATCCGCAATTGCCTCTACAAGCTTGTGCCTGCGTTCCAAAGATTCATTCAGCAAGTCAGCAGGAATATCCTCTATTCGGATATCTTCGCCTCTCTCCCCATCAAAGAACACTGCTTTCATGCGAAGCAGATCCACTATGCCACGGAATCTATCTTCTGTGCCAATAGGAAAATTCATTATTACAGGGTTATGCTGTAACTTCTCACGCAATTGAGCGGCTACCCGATCAGGGTTTGCGCCAGAACGATCAATTTTATTAACGAATGCCAGACGCGGAACGTTATAACGGCGCATTTGGCGATCTACTGTGATTGACTGACTTTGAACCCCTGCGACACCACATAATACTAATACAGCTCCATCCAAAACACGAAGCGATCTCTCAACTTCTACTGTAAAATCTACGTGACCGGGAGTATCAATTAAATTGATCTGATACTCGGAGCTGTTAAAATTCCAAGTACAGTAAGTTGCAGCAGATTGGATAGTTATGCCTTTTTCACGCTCTAAGTCCATAGAGTCCATCGTGGCTCCTACACCGTCTTTGCCCCGAACTTCATGAATTGCATGAATTTTACCGGTATAAAACAAAATTCGTTCGCTCAACGTAGTCTTTCCGGAATCAATATGAGCGGAGATTCCTATATTGCGAACTTTCTTAATATCTGCCATACATCTATGCTTTCGTCTATCGTGATTGATAGTATTATAATTTTATCAATTCTTAGTTTTTGCTGTGAAAGACGGCAAAAATACGAATATTTTCTAATTTAGCAAGAAATATAGCAGAACAGCGACAATTAATTTTGAGTATGTCTGTTGATCTCTAAGGAATATATTAGAATATATTCGCAATCAAGCTTTAATACAACGATAATTGCAAGTTGTTGTTTATTAAGCAGCTAAGAATAAAACACATACCTAGATTTGCAGAAAGCAAAATTAAGGTTTAGTTTGGTTAGAAATCCTTTATACAATAAAGAATAAAGCTATATAAAGAGAAGGGCTATGCAACAAGGAAATTGAATGCGGAAGATTTTACAAATGTGTTGCATTTCAGTGTTGAATCCGACTATTATTATAAAAGCAGAAAAAATTGGAATTGCGATGAGAAATAGAAATAAAGCACATAATATCTTAAACGACGCTTATGCAGAGTGCGCGCTATGTTAATGCGCTTCAAATTTGAGTTTCCTGCGAGTTGAGCAAAGATATTATTTCTTCGGAGCTTGCGGCCTTTTGGATTGCAAGACGAAAATTGTCATTATTCATCATGCGAGATATTTTGCTAAGTAAGCGCAAATGCGTTCCAACATTATTTTCACGTCCTATAAGCATAAAGACACATGAAACCGGCTGATTGTCAAGCGCTTGGAAATCCATGGGCGTTTTTAAAGTAAGAAATGCGCCGATAGTTTCGGTAACGGCGTTTGTTTTACCATGAGGCAATGCAAAACCTTTGCCTATGCCGGTCGACATTATCTGCTCGCGTTCCAATACTACGCGAAGAGTTTCTTTGGCGTCATTTATTTTGCCGGATGCTTCCATTGCCGATATCATGGCGCTAAACACCATTTCTTTAGAATTTCCTTCGAATCTTACAATTATGGCGCCTTCGGGTAATATATCTGTCAGCTTCATGATATTTTAGGGTAATAATGCTCTAAATTCGATTGTATTTATTGTTTACTATTCACTCCATTTGCGGATAAGCTCTGCATATTCATCAGCTAATATTTGTGCCGTGTTTTCAGCATTGCTTTCTGCAAAAATGAAGAAAGAAGCGCGCTCTTTATCTGGAAGCAATAATACAGAGTTATCCTCGATAAAAACTTTGACTCCGTCTATAAGCTGTCGCTTTTGACTTTCAGTATATTCCATGGCGCATCTCATTACGCGCCCTTTTGCTTCCCAAGGACAATTTACTGAAATCTGAACTTTATGTCTCATGGGAATTGAAGCATGCACATCAGCTATGCTTAAACCGGTAACAGCCATCATTTCTAAAATTTTTCCGACAGAAAACATAGCGTCGGAAGCAAAGAGATAATCAGGAAAAATGAGCCGACCGCGTGAATCGCCTACAAATGCTGCGTCGCCGCTGATGGCGGCCTCTACCATGGCAGAATGAGAATTTTTAATACGTTTGACATTTACATCATATTCTGTAGCAATTGCATCAATTTCTGCGCTGGCAATCACTGGGACTGCAATGGAATAGGGATGATTTGATTTGTTTGTTTCTAAAAATAATTTTGTAACGATGGAAAGGAGCCGCTGCGGAGGATACCATTCACCTTTGCCATCAACAATTGCAATGCGCTCGGCCGCCGCATCAATTTTAAAGCCCAAAGGATAGCCAAGCGACTGCATTACAGATGATACGGCTTCGGCTTCGGCGCTGGTGTTTATATCTGAATAAGTTTTTGTCGGATCAATATAGCTGTTCATCGAAAGAGCGCTACATTTCAATTCGCCAAGGATTTGCGGGAAAATGCCGGATGCAAGCCCAAAAGAATAATCAATAAGAAATTGAAAGTTGTGCTCTGCTATTGCTTGGGCATCAATTGAACCGATAAAACGACTTATGTATAATTCATTTGATCGCTCAGGGAAACTGATATTTCCCACTTTGTCGAATGCGACGCGGCGTATGTCCTCGCCAAAAAAATAGCGCTCGATAGTTTTAGTTTTCGAGGAAGGCAAGTCGCGGCCGTCTCCATTGAAAAGAATAATATCAGTTCGATCGTTGAATCGCACAGACCTTCGAACATGAATACCGGCAACTGATTTGCCGCTTCTCAACTCTTGTCGTGTTTGTGGAATTGAAGTTAGTTGCAAATCACTAACACTGACACCGACTGACATCAGCCCAGCATTAATTGCGCGAGCAGTCATGCGTGATGCTGCATCGGCATCGCGGCTAATCGCAATAGTAACGCCCGATCCGAGAGCATTGCCAATAGCGGCGCCAAGCTTGGCGGAAAATTCAGGATTGATTTCAATATTTGCTTGACCGGTAATTCGAGCTTCGGTGAAGAGCTCGCGGAGCCATTTTTCTTCTTGCACCAAACTGCGCGAAAGAATAGCGCCTGCTTCAACTTGTTTATGAGGCCAAAGCTTAATATTGGGCGACAACTGCGCTCCACTGCCAATGCTGCATTTCTCGGCAATGAATACATTCTCTTGTATTGTTGTATCGCCGCCGATTATAGTATCATTGCAAATAACATCATCGGTGAGTGAAGATCCTTCGCCGATAACGACATTATCCCAAATTACGCAGCCAGATATTCGAGCGCCCGAACCGATGGTAACATTATTGCCTATAACGGAATTATGAATATTGACTCCATGCCCGACAATTGAATGACTTCCTGCAACTACTTTTCCGGAAATATGTACGTCGTGAGCAATTTCAGTATTCTCGCCAATAACTCCATAATGGAAAGCTGTGCCATTGAACTTAACGTTGACTTTGCCAGCCAAAACGTCGGCACAGGCAGTTTGATATTCGTTTAAATTGCCAATATCGCGCCAATAGCCGCTGGCAATAAATCCATAGAGAGGCATTTTTTCGCTAAGCATCAGCGGGTAAAGATCTTTGCTGAAATCGAATTCTCGCTGAAACGGTATCAGATCTAGAACTTCTGGCTCGAGAATGTATATTCCTGTGTTGATGGTGTCTGAAAATACTTCGCCCCAAGAAGGTTTTTCGAGAAAGCGGGTAATTCTGCTTTCCGTGTCGGTCATTACAATGCCAAATTGCAACGGATTAGGAACGCGAGTGAGAAGAATAGTAGCTTTTGCTTTTTTATCAATATGGAATTTAAGTGCTTCTGAAATGTCGAAGTCAGTCAGGACGTCGCCGCTGATAATAATAAATCGATCTTTCAAGCCAATATTTTCGGCAGCATTTTTTACTGCGCCTGCGGTGCTGTAATCTGCCATCGCTTGGACATACGACATGGATACTCCGAAATTGCTGCCGTCGGCAAAATGAGAAGTAATTACTTCCGGCTGATGGTAGAGAACAGAAAGAATGTCACTAATATTATGAGTTTTCAAAAGGTTGACAATATGCTCCATCATAGGAACATTCATAAGCGGAACCATTGGCTTGGGAATGCTCATTGTAAGCGGACGCAGCCGAGTTCCGAATCCTCCTGCCATTATCATTGCTTTGTTCATATAGCTGTTCTTTCTATTTTGTTCCGGCAAATGAATAGAGTTGGCAAATTAGGAAATTTCATCGGTTAGGCAAAACTTTCTTTTTAGGTTGGAAGATTCTTCTTCTATATCGTAATTTTATAATAGGCGGATTCAACACTGAAGTGCAACACTTTTGTAATTATCAGTAAATACTTGAATTGGAGTTTTCCATCCAAGTATTTTCCTTGGACGGTTGTCTATGCGTCTCATTGCCTCTGTAAGATCATCATCTTCTACTGATAGAAGCTCTCGCTTTTTAGGAAAATACTGTCTGATTAGCCCATTGGCATTCTCGTTTGTTCCGCGCTCCCAAGAGTGATATGGATGGCTAAAATATGTTTCGGCTGATAATGATTTCGCTATGGTTTCATGATTGCTAAACTCTTTTGCCATTGCCTCGCTTTCGGTTTTTCTTGCGTGAATTGCGAAGATGCTTGTGCAATGTCCCTGACACTTTCTTGTTTGACCATATATATTGATAAATACGCTCATGACTGATGCTATAGCCGATGCGCAAAAGATCGTGTGAA